>WGAA01000259.1 GCA_015489285.1 Anaerolineae bacterium
ACGACCACAGTCGCACCACCGCGGCCCTGGCGGCCATTCTGGCGGATAGTCCCTTTACGGAAGAGGACCTGCGGGTCCTGGCGCGAGACCCCCGTTCGGAACGCCCGCTGGCCCTGCTCGTCGGGGGCGATCTGAGCGGAATCCAGGACTTCATCTACACCATTTCCTCACGCGGTGCGACCAGCGCGTTGCGGGGCAGGTCTTTCTACCTCCAATTGTTGATGGAGGCCATTGCCCGTTTCGTCCTGGGCCGCTTGAACCTGCCGATAACGAACATCATTTACAGCGGTGGGGGGAGTTTCTACATCCTGGCCCGGCCGGAGGACGCCGAGCACCTGGCAGCCGTTCGAGGGGAAATCAGTCGCTCCCTCTTGCGACATCATCGAGGGGATCTGTATGTGGCCCTGGAGGGAGAACCCTTGCGCGGTGTGGACTTCTTCGAGGGGCGCATCGGGCAGGCATGGGATCGCCTGCACGCGCGGCTGCAACGAGCCAAAGCCCGCCGCTTTTCCGAACTCTCCCCGCCAGACCTTCAGTGGCTGTTTGCCCCTCACGGTCACGGGGGGAATGAGGATTTGCAATGTCAGGTGTGTGGGCTGGAGCACCCGAACACTCAGGTTCAAAAAGACGAGATGGGCAACGAAGTGCGCAAGTGCCCCCCTTGTCTTTCCTATGAGGCCCTGGGCAAACAACTGCGTCAGGCGCGGTTCCTGGTGCTGGAGGAAATAGCCCCGACACCGGTTCGACTGGATGAGCCGCCCGGCGGGTGGGAAGAGATTTTGGCGGCCTTCGGGCTCCGTGCTCGCCTGACAAGGACGTTTCCCGCGTCCTCGGATGCCCACGTGCAGCGTCGGGTGGTCCTGGCATTGCACGATGAGGCCCAGGATGCTCTGCACCCCGACTCGCGCACCGCGGTAGGGCGCCGGTTGCTGGTCAACGTGACACCCACCATTACGGCGGAGGAGGTCGAGGAGGCCCGAAAAGCAGGTTTGCACGAGTTGCCGGCCCCTGGGAGCGTCAAGCCTTTCCACGTGATGGCCTGGCAATCCCGGGGGATTTCACGGGTGGGGGTCCTGCGCATGGATGTGGACAACCTGGGGCGCATATTCGCCGAGGGGCTGGGGGAACGGGCCACGCTTTCACGGGTGGCGGCCTTGAGTTTTGCCATGAGTGTGTTCTTCGAGGGATGGGTCGAACGTCTGGCCGAGGAACAAAATCGACGGGATGGCCGAGGCGAGCGCTTGTATTCCATTTACTCAGGCGGGGACGACCTTTTCTTCGTCGGGTCGTGGGATGCGGTGGTGGAACTGGCACGACACATTCGGGCCGATTTGGGCCGCTACGCGGCTCACCACCCCGGCATCCACGCCAGCGCGGGTATGGTTCTCATCAGGGGGAAATACCCCCTCGCCCAGGCCGCGCGGGATGCGGGCGAGGCCGAAGAGGCCGCCAAGCGCTATCGCCGTCCAAATGGTGGAAGTAAGGATGCCGTCTGTTTTCTCGGTGAAGTGCAGCCGTGGAAAACGTTCGGGTTGGAGGAGGACTGTTCTGCAGGACTGGGGAGCGTACACCAGATGGCTCACCTGTTCGCCGAGATGGTGCAGGCCAAAGGGGCACCGCGGCGGTTGCTGCGGGTGTTCCTCTCCCTTTACGACCAATATAAGGAACGGGAGAAGGAATTGCGGGAAAGGGGAACCGATGTCACCCGCGACGGCACCCCCCAGACAATATGGGGACCGTGGATTCCGCGCGGGTACTACGTACTCAAACGGATGGCCAAACAAAGCGCCAACGAGAACATCGACCGGTTGGCCGATACCCTGCAGAAGGCCGGATTTTCCAACCTGTCCCAGGCCGGGCTGGCCGCCCGCTGGGCAGAGTTGCTCAGCAGGACTCGAGAAGCGGGCGAGTGAGGATGAAAGCAATCACTACAAGAGGAGGTGCGGCATGAATGCGAAACAGGATGCGAAGAAGGATGTCCTCCCCACCATCATCACCGACCCTGACGGGGCCGAGGTGTTGGTCAAAGAGGCGGAACGGTTAGGGAAACAACTCAAGGATAGGGGGCTGACCACCAGCCAGATCCGGGCCATCTTTGGGGAGGTGCGGCAGATTGAGGCCCAGTGGCAAATGGGCGCGGAACAACGAAAGAAAGCGGAACGCAGACTCATTCTGCTGAAACCCAAGATGGCCTACCG
>WGAA01000260.1 GCA_015489285.1 Anaerolineae bacterium
AACGACTTCGGCATGTCCCTGGCTAAAGCGTTCAAGGAGTACGTCACGGCCAAGGGCGCGGAGATCGTGTTCGAGGAGAAATATCCTCTGGGCGAGAAGGAGTTCCGCCCCATCCTGAACAAGATCAAAGAGGCCAACCCGGATGTGGTGTACGCAAGCGGGTACTACAACGAGGCGGCGAACATCGTGCGCCAGGCCAAGGAGGTGGGGCTGAACGCGCAGATCATCGGGCAGGAAGGGTACGATTCCCCCAAGTTTCTTGAGTTGGCCGGCGACGCGGCGGAAGGAGTCATCATCACCACGGACTTGAACCGGGATAGCGACCGGGAGATCACCCAGTGGTTCATCAAGACCTACAAGGAGAAGTACAACCTGGATGCGGACATGGTCGGCGCGTCCACCTTCGACGCGGTGATGGTCCTGGCGTACGCCATTGAGAAGGGCGGCACCAAAGCGGACGGCATCACCAAGGCCCTGTCCGAGTTGAAGAACTTCGAGAAGGCCGCGACCGGTCCCTTCTACAAGTTCACCGCCGGCCGCGAGGTGATGCGTCCGGTGGGAGCACAGGTGGTGAAGGGTGGGGCGTTCCACTTCTTCGCGGAGTTCGACGACCCCGCGCTGATCACCCCGCCCTGGTAATGATTCCGATTGTACGGCGAGGTTCTGTCCAGACTTCCGAAGTGCTTCGAAACTTCGGAAGTCTGGACCACGGCCTGAGGACGTGATGCGTAACGTCATTCGTCATACGTCATGCGTCAGGCGCCGGTGAGGACGTCGGCACTGGAGGCGTATCTTGGCTCTGCAACGTGATGCGTGATGCGTAATGCGTAATTCGTAATGCGTGATGCGTGATACGTAACTTGAAGACAAGCTTGGCTCTGTGGCGAGGACCTTGCTGCCACGTCAACCAATTACTCGTTACTCCGTTACTCGTTACTGACGTTGGCGCCGTTAGGTCACCCTTGTCTTCGTGCCAGTCCTTTAATCGTTAATTGTCAATCGTTAATCGTTGTCTTTCCCTGCCGGCCGATTACTCGTTACTCGTCACTCGTTAGCCGTAAGCCGCGGGCCTTCGCTTGGCTATGTCGGGGGAAAGCCTCCTCGGCAGGGGCTCCCGGAGGCCTCTTCCAGCGGCCCTTATCCCGACGTCGCTCGGGGGCTTTAGCCCAGAGCGCTCACGGAGCCGTTCATGAACGTGTGGAATATCGTGCTGGACACGTTGACCCAGGGCAGCATCTATTTTCTCATCGCCGTGGGTCTGACTATGGTGTACGGTATTTTGAAGATCTTGCACATCGCGCACGCGGCGGTGTACGCGATTGGCGCGGGGGTGGGGCTCGCCGTTTATTCCCTCACCCAGAACTTTTGGCTGGCCCTGCTCGCGGCCATGGTGGTCAGCGGCCTCGTCGGGGTCCTCATCTATCGAGGGGTGTACTTCTACATGCTGGATCAGCCCCGCATCGTGCCCCTGATCACCAGCGTGGGGCTCTTCCTCCTCATCGAGGATCTGTTGCAGAAACCCTATCTCATGGGACCTTATCAGCACGCGTTCCCCGCCCAGGACGTGTTCCCCGCGGTGACCCTTCCCTGGGGGACTATCCCTAACGGGCAGGTGATGATCCTGACGTTGACCGGGGTGGCCCTGGTGGGGTTGTACCTGATTTTCACCCGCACCCGGTTGGGGCTGGCCTGGCAGGCTGCGGCTCAGGACCGGGAGATGGCGGGCTCGGTGGGGATCAACCTGAACCGGGCCATTGCTCTGAACTTCCTCCTGGGATCTGCGCTGGCCGGCGCGGCGGGCGTACTGGTGGGGGTGTTTTACAACAGCGTGTACGCGACGATGGGCGATGTGCCGTCCTATAAAGCCTTCGTCGTCATCGTCCTGGGGGGGATGGGATCGGTGCGGGGGACATTGGCCGCGAGTTTCCTCCTGGCGTTCGCGGAGACCGTTCTCTTGGCCTTCGTGGGCTATGTGCTGCCCCGAGATGCCATCGCGTTTTTGGTGCTCATCTTCGTGTTGATGTTCCGGCCGCAGGGCCTGTTGGGGAGGTGAGGCATGGGATACCTGATCAGCATTGCGACGTTTGCCTGTATATGGGCCGTCCTCGCGTTGAGCCTCAACATCCTCACGGGCTACGCGGGCCAGGTTTCCTTGGGCCATGCGGCCTTCTTCGGCATCGGCGCGTACGCGTCGGCCATGCTGACGGTGAAGGCGGGCTGGTCCTTCTGGCCGGCGTTTGTCGCTGCCATCCTTATCACCGGTATCGTAGGAGGGTTCCTGGGGTTGCCCAGTCTCCGGGTGCGCCACGACTTCCTCGTCCTGGCGACGATGGGGATCAACTTCGTGGTCGTCGCGGTGTTCAAGTACGTGAATTTCTTCGGCGGGGCGCTGGGGATTATCGGCATCAAGAAGCCGGCGATTTTGGGGTGGGTTCTGCGGGGACCCTGGTTCCTGTTGCTCACCGTCCTCTACCTGGTCGCCACCTTGGGGTTGAGCGCGTATCTCAGCCGTACCTGGGCCGGGTTGGCCCTTACCGCCTTGCGGGAGGATGAGGACGCGGCCGAGGCCGTCGGCGTGAGCGTTCCCCGCTTCAAGATTTACGCCTTTGCCATCTCCGCGGCCCTGGCCGGAGGGGCGGGCAGTTTGTACGCCCACTTCCTGGGTTCGGTCTTTCCCGACCACTTCGCGTTCGTGGAATCCATCGGCATGATGAGCATGGTCGTCTTCGGGGGAATCGGCACGCTGCGGGGACCGGTGGTGGGCGCCTTCATCCTCAAAGCACTGCCCGAGTACTTGCGCTTCGCGGGGGATTATCGGTACGCGATCTACGGCGGTGTGCTGGTG
>WGAA01000261.1 GCA_015489285.1 Anaerolineae bacterium
CCCATCGAGGACTCCAATTTCATCATGGAAGTGGATAACGTGGTCCTGGCCATCGGCTTCTGGCCCGATCCGCTCATCGGGGAGACGACGCCGGACATCAAGACCCACAAGTGGGGGCTCATCGTGGTCGACCCGGAGACGGGCCAGACGAGCCGCGAGGGGGTGTTCGCGGGCGGGGACGCGGTCCGAGGGCCGGATCTGGTCGTCGATGCGATGGCCGACGGCCGTAAGGCGGCCGAGCACATCCACAAGTACCTGATGAGCAAACGCGTGGCCATGTCCCTGTCCGAAGCCGAGGCCGTTGCTGTATAACCCCCCGAATTCCTCCCTAATCCGAATCATGCCCGGAGGGCGGCACCTTCCCGCCGCCCTCCGGTTCGCGTGAACCCACACCCCCTAGCGGGAGCGCGGCCACCAGTTCCACTTGCCCAGAAGGGTGGCAATGCTGGGGACGAGCAGGGTGCGCACGATGAAGGTGTCCACCAGCACGCCCGTGGCCACGGCCACGCCCATCTGAACCAGCATGCGCAGAGGGGACACGGCCAGCGCGCCGAAGGTACCGGCGAGGATGATCCCGCAGGATGTGATGATGCCGCCCGTGTACGCGTTGGCCAGGCGCACCCCCTCACGCACGTTCCCCGCCTTCTCCGATTCCTCCTGGACGCGGGACATGAGGAAGATGTTGTAGTCCGCGCCCAGGGCCACCAGGAGGACGAAGACCATGATGGGCAGGATGTAGTTGATCCCCTCCTGGCCCTTCAGGTCCTGGAAGATGAAGGTGGTGAGGCCCATGGTGGTCCCGTAACTGAGGAGCACGGTGAGCACCAGGTAGATGGGGGCCACCAGGCTGCGCAGGAGGACGACCAGCACCAGGAAGACGCCGGCAATCACCACGGCCTGCACCTTGCCGAAGTCCCGGTCCACCGTGCGCTTCAGGTCGTGGGACATGACGGGCACGCCGCCGATGTACCCCTTGTAGGTCCGACCGTTGTCTTCCCCGACCTGCGCGGTGACCTGCGCCAGGGTGTCCTTCAGGTGGTCGATCACGTTCGCCGTCTCCATGGAGTACGGGTCCCCGCTGAGCAGCACAGTGATCTGCGCGGCCGTCCCGTCCTTGGAGATGAACTGGGAGAGGAGGTTCTTCAGTTCGGGCCGGCTCTTCAGGAAGGTCTGGGGGATGAAGTAGGCCTTCCGCCCGGCAAAGCGCCGGGCCAGCGCGGTCAGGTGATCGGCCAGCGCGTTCATCTGCGCCTTGACCTGGGCCAGGGCCTGGGTCGCTTCCTCACCCATCTGGACGTGCTTGGGGAAGAAGTAGGCCTCCTTGCCCGCGAAGTGCCGGGCCAGTCCCCGGAAGTCCTTGGCCAGCCTCTGGACCTCCGATTGGGTCCGTTGCATGGCCTCCCGCACTTCCGGCCGATCCATCATGCCCTGGGGGATGTAGGTGGCTTGCGGATGCCGTTGGGCGAAGGTATCGGCCAGGGCGGTCAGATCCCGGGTGAGGGCGCCCATGTCCTCGTTCAGTTTCTTCATGGCCTGCGCCATCTCCGGCGGGGTGGGCAGGCTCTTGGGGAAGAGGACGGCTTCGGGGTGGCGGGCGAAGCCTTGCTGCAGGACTTGCAGGTCCTTCACCAGAGCATCCACGTCCTTTTGCATGGCCTGGAGCGCGGCCTGTTGCTGCGCGGGCGGGACGGTGACGCCGGCCGCCCTGGCCTGGGCCATCTTCTGGAACGCGGTCTGCAGGTTCTGCACCCGCTGCAACGCATCGGTGTACTGGGGCGCCTGCTTCACCTGCGGGTACGCCTCACCCAACTCCTTCAGGTACGCGGCCACCATCTCCAGCCCCTGGGCCGGGTTTTGCCCCTGTGGTTGTTGGGCCAGGGCCTGCGGGTTGGCCAGCATCTTCTCCAGCCCCTGGAGTTGCCCGATGAGCATGGTGAGTTGGTTCGCGACGCGGGCCTGCTCCTGCATGGCCTGCAGGGCCTGCTGGATGCTCTGCATCCGTGCTAGCGCGTCGCGGTACGCGGGGTCCTCCTTGATGTCGGGATAGGCCTGGGCCAACCCGTTCAGGTAGTCGGCCAACGTCTTGAACCCCTGGGCGACGTTGGTTCCCTCCGGTGAGGGCTGGGCCAGCGCCTGGGGATTGGCCAGGCCCTTCTGTAACTGAGCCATGCGGGCGGCCATGTCCTTCAGCTGGTTGGTGACCAGCAGGCGGGCCTGCATCTCCTTCATGCCTTTCTGCAGGCTCTCCAGGGTGGACATGGCGTCCCGGTACGCGTCCGTCTGCTTGACGTCGGGGTACTGGGCGGCCAGGTCCTGCAAGTAGGCCTGCAAGGTGGCAAAGGCCGCGGCCGGATTCTGTCCCCGGCCGGGTTGCGCCAGGACCTGCGGGTTGGTCAGTTGCCGGCTCATGGTATCCAAGCGCCGGGCCATGGCCGTCAGTTGGTTGTCCACCCGGGCCTGCTCGCGCATTTTGTCCATCTGCTGGGTCAGGGTGTCCACCGCGGCCAGCGCGTCCTTATAAGCGGGATCGTCCTTGACCTCCGGGTACGCGTCCGCCTGTTCGCGGAGATAGTCGCGCAGGGTGTCGAAGGAGGCCGCAGAGGTGTTCCCCTTGCTCAATTGCTCCGGGTTGGCGAGGGCGGCCGTTGCCTTCCAAATGTTATCCGCGAACATGCGCAACTGGCCGTCCACCCGCAGGAAGTCGCTGTCCTCCGGGTCGCCGGTGGGCTGCACCACGCTGCGCACCTTGTCCACCCCGTCCACCTGGGCCAGGGCGTCGGTCACCTGGGCGATGTCCTGCAGCGCGTCGGGCGCGAGGAGGTCGTCCTGGTCGGAGACGAGGACGACGGTCACGGGCGCGAACTCCCCCGCGCTGAAGTGGTCCTGGATGATGCGGAAGCCCTGGGTGGAATCCATGTCCGCGGGGATCTCGCTGAGGATGTTGAACGCGCTCTTCATGTGCATCCACGCGGGGTAGGGGAGCAGGAGGAGGAGGGTGACCACGACGCTCACCCAAACCGGATGGGAGGTGACGAAGTCGCCGATTTTACGCCAGTTGATAAGCCCTTCCCCGATGCGCTGTTTGGCCAGACTGCGGTGGAAGGGCCAGAAGAGGTGTTCGCCGAAGAGTTGCAACAGGGCCGGGGTAAGGCTCAGCGCGGCGAGCAAGGTGATGAGAATGCCCAGGGATTCGGCCGGGCCGTTGGTGCGGGTCATGCCGAAATCCGCCACCATCATGCCCAGCAAGCCGATGATGACCGTGGCCGCGCTGGCGGTGATGACCGGCCCGATCTTGGCCACGGAGCGGATCATGGCCTCGCTCCGGTCCTGGGTTTGGGCCACTTCCTCCCGGAAGCGGGAGATGAGGAAGAGGGCGTAGTCCGTGCCCACGCCGAAGATGAGCACGACGATCATGGCGTCCAGCATGGAGGAGAGCCGGGCACCGGCCTGGGCCGCGAAACCCAGAATGCCCCGGGAGACCAGGTAAGCAGAGGCGATGCTGATGAGGGGCACCAGCGCGGCTACCGGGGAGCGGTACACCAGGAGAAGCACGAGGATGACCAGGATGATGGTCGCCAGGGTGGTCTTGTCCACGCTCTCCAGGGTGACCTTGAACATGTCCCGACCCATGCCGGCCGGACCGGTCAAGTGGACTTCCAGGTTCTGGGGGGCCGTGCGTTCGATGTACTCTTCAATGGCCGTGACGGCCTCATTGGTGCGCGGGTCGTAATCGGCCGTGGTGAAGGTGACGGGCATGAGCATGGCCTGGTGGTCCTTGCTGATGAGCACGTCCTTGAGTTCCGGCCGGTCGAAAATGGACGTCACCTTGTCCACGTTGTCCGGGGCCTGGTCGGATTTGAGCCACTGAGCCACCTCCCGCGCGTACTGCAAGTCCGCGTCGGAAAGGCCGTTGGGGTCGTAGAAGACGAGAATACCCTCGCCCGCGGCCACCTGGTCGGGGAACTTCTCCTTGAGGATCTCCTTGGTCTGCAGGTAGCTGGAATTCGAGGGAAGGAACATGCTCTCGTCCATGACCCCGACCTTGGTCAATGAAGGGGCTTCCAGGGCCATGAACACGGCCAGGGCGATCCACACGAGGATCACGAGGATCCACAAGCGGCGTCGGACGACCAAACGACCTATCCGCTCCAAGAATTTCTCGTACATGGTTTCACCTCCCAAACGGTGATTTCGGTTATCTCCGGGGGTTCCGGAGACTTCTCCCTAGCTTTCTTTGTTTATGATGCGCAGGGCCTCCGCGGTGAATTCGGATAGCCGGCGTTTGTTTTCCTGGCTGAGCCGGCCCAGACAGCCCTGGTATTTGACCACGGCCGCGAGGAGTCGGCTTCGGATGCGTCGGTTGATGCGTTCGGCCAGAGTGAGGCCCATGGTCAAGCCGGACAGGGCGTACAGCCCCACCTCTTCCGGGAAGCCGATGTGTCGCAAATGTTCCAGGATCTCCTCCCGTTTCCCCTCCTTCAGCTGGTGGAGGGCCAGGAGGATGGCCGTAATCATGCGGGTTGTGTAAATCATGGGGGTGGATGGTTCGTCGAGGCGGAGTATCAGGTCGTCCAGGAGGTCCCGGTAATCGGAGCCTTTGCCCTCTTCCAGCGCGTGCAGGATGCGGGCCTTCACCGTTTCCCATTCCTCCTGTTCCCACGCGTCCCCGGCCAGTTCGCTCATCAGGGCCTCGGCCTTCGGGGTGGGGGAGAACACCACACTGGACCGTCCTCGTCCTTCCTTTACCACGAATTCCGACTTGACCAATCCTCGTTCCTCCAGGAGCCGGAGCATGTCGTACGCGCTCAGGGGGCGTACGCCCAAATGCTCGGCCACATCCGTGTAGTGCAGGGGGCGCTTGGCCTGCCGGTATAAGTCCAGGAACTTTCCCAGAAAATCTTGCTGGCGCCGCGTGAGTTTCATGATGCCCGTTGTACCTCCGGTTGTTCTGCCGAGTACCAAAATAACCCAATTTCC
>WGAA01000262.1 GCA_015489285.1 Anaerolineae bacterium
AGCCCTTGCCATGCTCTACGAACGTCGGGTCGACGGTATCATCGTCGTCTCGGCACGCGGCATCGACCTTTACAACGATATCCTCGAAACCATGGAGGTCCCCCTCGTCCTTATCAACGGACGGGTGCCCCACCCTCGCGTCCGTTCCGTGCGGGTCGACAACCAGCAGGGGGCTGCCCTGGCCACAGAACACCTTATCGACCTGGGATACAACCGCATTGCCTTCATCGGGGGGCCGCCCCAGGGGCAGAGCGCGCAACATCGCTTCCAGGGATACCTCGAAGGACTCCGGCGCGCGGGAATCCCCTTCGACCCCGACCTCGTTTTTCCGGGCCGAGGGCAGGCCGAGGACGGGCGCAGGGCGTTGCGTGCCATGCTCAGTCTATCCCCGCCGCCCCAAGCAGTCGTCTGTTATAACGACCTCACCGCTTACGGCGTACTGGCGGAGGCCTGGTCCCGGGGCCTCCGCGTGCCGGAGGACATCGCGGTCATCGGGTTCGACGACTTGCCCTTTAGCGAACTCACCGCGCCCCCTCTCACGACGGTGGCCCAACCCATCGAAGAGATGGGACGCACAGCCGTCTCCCTCCTGTTGCGTCAACGCCAAGGGACGTCGGTGCGTGATATCGTTTTCGACTGCACGCTGGTCGAGCGAGCGAGCACCTGAGGTGTCTTTCCAATCCCAATGGGGCTTTCGGCCTTTATTTTTGCTCCCCGATGCGTAAACGTTTGCACACTCCGCCCCACGGCGGAGACTGAAAAAACTACACAAGAGGAGGCATACCATGACCGTTCGCGTTGCCATTGCCGGCGTTGGAAACTGCGCCAACGCGCTTATCCAGGGCGTGCATTACTACCGGGATGCCGATGAACAGGAACAGGTCCCCGGCCTGATGCACGTCAACCTGGGTGGGTATCACGTCCGAGACATCGAGTTCGTGGCCGCGTTCGACGTGGACGCGGACAAGGTCGGCAAGGATTTGTCCGAGGCCATCTGGTCCGGCAAGAACAACACCATCCGCTTCGCCGATGTTCCCCACCTGGGGGTAGAAGTCATGCGGGGGCCGACTTTGGACGGCGTCGGGGAGTACCTGTGTCAGATGGTCAAGGAATCGGACGCGCCCCCCGTGGACGTGCGCCGTGTTCTGGAGGAAACAGGGGCAGACGTCCTGGTCAACTATCTCCCCGTGGGGAGCGAGGAGGCCGCACGTTTCTACGCGGAACAAGCGCTGGCCGCCGGGGTCGCCTTCGTCAACGCCATCCCCGTCTTCATTGCCAGCGACCCTGCATGGCAACGGCGGTTTACCGAGGCCGGATTGCCCATCATCGGCGATGACATCAAATCCCAGGTGGGGGCGACCATCGTCCACCGGGTGCTGGCCCAACTCTTCTCCGACCGGGGGGTGCGCATCGAACGCACAAGCCAGCTCAACGTAGGAGGGAACACGGACTTCTACAACATGCTGGAACGGCGGCGCCTTCACAGCAAGAAGATCAGCAAGACCAATGCGGTAACCAGCGTTCTCCCGTACACCCTGCCCCCGGAGAACGTGTACATCGGTCCCAGCGACTATGTCCCCTGGTTGCAAGACCGTAAGTGGGCCCACATCCGCATCGAAGGACGGGCCTTTGGTGATGTTCCCCTGAACCTGGAGCTCAAACTGGAGGTCTGGGATAGCCCCAACAGCGCGGGGGTCATTATCGATGCTGTCCGGGTGGCCAAGCTCGCCTTGGACCGGGGGATAGGAGGACCTTTGTGGGGACCGAGCGCCTATTTCATGAAATCCCCGCCTGTCCAAATGCCCGACTATCAGGCCCGGGAAGCCACGGAACGCTTCATCCGTGGTGAGGAAGTTCCTGTACAGGTGTAGGGGAAATGTAGTCGATTTGCTCATTTCCCGCTTTCGGGGGAGAATGGGGGAAATCCTCTTGCAGCGCGTTGTGAGGTCAAAATGGACGAAACGAAATACTCCCCCACCATCAAGGAGATGCCCGAGGGTGAACGCCCCCGAGAGCGATTGCAGCATTACGGAGCCCAGGCCCTTTCCACCGCCGAACTGCTGGCCATCATCCTGCGGACGGGGGTGGGAGGGGCCAACGTCATTCACCTGGCGGAACACCTCCTGAGCCACTTCGACGGACTCCCCGGGATCGCGCAGGCGACCTTCGAGGAACTGTGCCAGGTGAAAGGAATTGGTCCGGCCAAGGTCACCCAGATCAAAGCCGCGCTGGAACTGGGCCGCAGGCTCCTCGTTGCCTCCCCGGAGAGCAAACCCGTCATCCACTCCCCTATGGATGTGGCCAACCTCATCGGCAGCGAAATGGCCTTTCTCCCCCAGGAGGAATTCTGGGTGCTCCACCTGGACGTGAAGAACCGAGTTTGGCGGGTCCAGCGGCTGTACCGGGGATCCCTGACCCAGGCCCGCGTGCGGGTTGGGGAGGTGTTCCGGGAGGCCATCCGCAGCAACGCGGCCGCCATCATCGTGGCACACAACCACCCGTCGGGCGACCCCACGCCATCCCCCCAGGATGTAGCTCTCACCCGTATGCTCGTCGACGCGGGGAAACTCCTGGAGATCCCCGTTCTCGATCACGTCATCATCGGGATGGGACGCTGGGTGAGCCTCAAAGAACGTGGCTTAGGGTTCCCTCCAGAACCCGTCAAGTAACGAGTAACGGAGTAACGAGTAACCGGATGACGCGGGGAGACAAACGATTAACGATTGACAATTAACGATTAAAGGGTCGGCGCGAAGTCAAGGTTACCCCTCCAAAGCCAATCTGGCCCCAAGTTACGCATTACGCATCAGGGCTAACGAGTAACAGAGTAACGAGTAACTGCCCGGCGTGAAGACAAAGTGGACTCTACAAAGCCAACTTATCTTCGAGTTACGCATCACGCATCACGCATCGTGTCATCAAACCGAGCTGCGCCTACAGTGCCGACTTTCTCACCGGGGCCTGACGCATGACGTTACGTGTTCAGCGCCGTACGAATTTCGGCAGGCTGAGGCGCTCTAGACTTCCGAAATCTCGCAGATTTCGGAAGTCTGGACTGAAGCCAGCTTGTCTTCAAGTTACGCATTACGCATCACGTATTACGTATCACACCTCACGCACCGATGCCGCGCTCCATCCTAACGCGCCGACCTCCCCCCGGCGCCTGACGCATGACGCATGACGTATGACGCCTGACGCCTGACGAATCCCGGCAAACCAGGACACCCCGGACTCCCGAAGCCTACCCTCTTAGGTCGTGGCAAGCTCCACCTGCCCCCTCCATGTGTTACCCGTTCCCCCGGC
>WGAA01000263.1 GCA_015489285.1 Anaerolineae bacterium
CCCTGAACGCGTACCGAAGCGCGTTCGTCGGGGAACCGTGGGATCGGGTGGCCCGACAAGTGGCTTCCCGGGTCCATCAAGGGGACGTGGTGTTGTTCAACGCGGGATGGGTCCAGCTTCCCTTCGATTACTATTTCCGTCGGACGGGACGGGTTGTGGAGGAACACGGTATCCCCGTGGATTTTGGGCAGGGGAGGGAACTCGAGCCTCTGACGCAGGAGACGGATCTGGCGCGCCTGCAGGAACTGCTCGGAGATCACCCGCGAGCCTGGCTTATTTACAGCCACGAGTGGTATACCGATCCCCGTCATCTGACCTTGAAAGGGCTGCACGCGTGGGGGGTATTGCGGGAAACGTGGACGTTTCCCGGCATCCGGGTATATGTGTTCGAACGACGCCCCACGTCCGACAGGAAGGGACGTTTCGGGGACGGGGTACTGGCCCAAAACGGGGAACGCCGATAGAATAGGAGGACCCGGCAGACGAAGCAGGGGTCACCTCAGATAGGGAAGAAGCGGGATTATGCCTATTCGTGTGTTGCCACCGGAGGTCGCCGACAAGATCGCGGCCGGAGAGGTCGTCGAGCGTCCCGCCTCCGTGGTCAAGGAGCTCATCGAGAACGCGCTGGACGCAGGGGCGCGCACCGTTCGCGTGGAGATCCGCGAGGGGGGGATACGCCAAATCAAGGTCCAGGACGATGGCAGCGGCATCCCCGCGGCCGAAGTCCCGCTGGCCGTCCGGCGCCACGCGACGAGCAAGATCGCGACGGCAGAGGATCTGGAGGCCATCCGTACCCTGGGATTCCGGGGGGAGGCCCTGGCTTCCATCGCATCCGTGTCGTTGCTCACGCTGATCACCCGGCACCGCGAGGAGGCGACGGGCACCCGGTTGGTCGTCGAAGGCGGCCGTGTGCAACATCAGGAGCGCGTCGGCCATCCGGCCGGTACGACGGTGATCGTGGAGCACCTGTTTTTCAACACGCCGGCCCGACGGAAGTTCCTCAAAACCCCGCGCACGGAAGCAGGCCACATACACCGGGTGGTCTCCCACTACGCCCTCGCATACCCCGAGGTCCGCTTCACCTACATCAGCGACGGACGGGTGGTGTTCCAAACGCCAGGGAGTGGGCGCCTGCTGGATGCGGTGGCCGTTGTCATGGGGAAGGAGATGGCCGCCCAGATGATCCCCGTAGGGGAGGTGGAGATGCCTTGGCCGGAGGCCCCACCAAACCCCCGGGTATGGGGGTACGTGGGAGACCCCGCCTTGCACCGGGCCAATCGCCAGTACATCACGATATTCCTCAACCGGCGTTGGATCCAGGATTATAAGCTGAGCCAGGCGATCGTTCAGGCCTATCATACGTTTCTCCCCGTGGGCCGTTATCCTGTGGCCGTTATCCACGTGGGTTTGGACCCGCGTTTGGTGGACGTCAACGTGCATCCCACGAAGGCAGAGGTAAGATTTCGCGATCCCCGGGCCGTCTTCGCCGCGGTGCAGAAAGCCGTACGCGCGGCCCTAGTCCAGGTTCACCCTGTTCGGGAGCCCCGCGCGGAGGTACACTGGAGCCAGCCTCCGGGGTGGGCGGAACGACGGCAGTCGTTGGTCGAGGCCGGTCAAGGGAGCCAGCAGGAGTTGACCTTGCCCGTGGAGGAGGAACCCGGCCCTCTGCCCGTATCGCGCGACCCCCATCCGGAAACGAATCCCCCCCTTACTTCCCCTTCTCAGCCCCGCGGGAAGCTCTTGCCCCTTTTGCGGGTCATCGGACAGGTGGGCGCGACGTACATCGTGGCCGAGGGGCCGGATGGCTTGTATCTCATCGACCAACATGCGGCCCATGAGCGGGTCCTTTACGAGAAATTGATGGCCGAACGGGCCCGGCAAGGTCAAGTAGCCCGCCAGCAGTTGTTGACCCCCGTGCCGATCACGGTGGACAGCGAGTTGGCCGGTATCGTTGCAGAACACGCGGCTGCCCTAGAAGCATCGGGATTCGAGATTGAGGTGTTCGGCAAGGATACGTATTTGATTCGCGCCATTCCCGCGGTCCTCAGCGGCCAGGACCCCACGCGTGTCGTGGAGGAGGTGTTGCGTGGCCTTGCAGAGGAGAAGGACGTAACGGGCGACACGCTAGAGGAGCGTTTGATTACACTCATCTGTAAACGCGCGGCCGTTAAAGGGGGCCAGGTTCTAAGCGATGCGGAGATGCGGGCTCTGGTACGCGAGTTAGAGGCGTGTGAGACACCCCACACCTGTCCTCACGGCCGCCCCACGATGCTTCACATCACAGCCCAGGAGCTGGCCAAGTTGTTCGGACGCCTGTAACACCCGGCCGGTTCGGACGAACATTTGACAAATCTTTGTGGTTGGCGTTAATATAGACCCTACCTTGGGTCCACGCTTGAATCGAGAGAGGGCTCCGCAGGCCACGTCTTCAGCACATGTGAGCACAGCAGAGATGCCACACGAGGGGAAACGGACACCCGATACGGTCAGGGTTCGCTGGGGGATCCTCGGCACGGCCCGCATTGCCCGCCGTCTTGTTCCCGCCATCCGGGCTTCCCACAATGGTGAGGTGATCGCTGTTGCCAGTCGCAACCCGGACCGCGCCCGCGCCTTCGCCCGGGAATACGCCATCCCGCGCGCGTACGGGAACTACGACGCCCTCCTCGCGGACCCCGACGTGGACGCGGTGTACATTCCCCTGCCCAATCACCTGCACAAGCCGTGGACGATTCGAGCCCTGGCTGCGGGGAAGCACGTCCTCTGCGAGAAGCCGATGGCCCTGGACACGCGGGAGGCGGAGGAGATGGCCGCTGCGGCTCGCGAATACGGTCGGCTGCTCATGGAGGCGGTAATGTACCGCTTCCACCCGCGCATCGAGCAGGCCGTGGCGTTGCTCCAATCCGGCGTCATCGGCCCCCCAACGGTGGTGCGCAGCACCTTCACGTTCCGCTACTACGATCCTCGGGATTACCGCTTTTCTCCGGAGATGGGAGGGGGCGCGTTGATGGATGTGGGCGTCTACTGCATTACCGCGGCCCGGTTGATGTTGGGGGCGGAGCCGGATTTCGTGGCCGCTCGCG
>WGAA01000264.1 GCA_015489285.1 Anaerolineae bacterium
CCGAGCTTGTCTCCCCGCTGCCCTCGCACGGCGCTGAACCGCCGTGCTCATTAAAGCAAAGCCCTCCGGGCTTGCCCGCGTGAGGCCGCAGGCCTTCGCTAGGATGAGCCGGGCGGTTTAGCGCCCGGCGCTACTGCGAGAAAATCCCAGGCGCCTTGAATTGCCGCTCTTCCAGGTAAGGACACAATGGGTTTACCAACAGTATCCTAAAGACCCCGTGCTACATCGAGGCGAAGGCCGCTGGAAACGGCCTAAAAGGAGCCCCCTGCCCAGACTTCCGAAGTCTCGCAGACTTCGGAAGTCTTGATGGGGCCCGGTCCGCCGAGGTCCGCACAGCGCTGCTCATGACATCACTCGTCATCCGTCATGCGTCAGGCGCCGGTGAGAAGGTCGGCGCTGTAGGCGTAGCTTGGCGTGATACGTGATGCGTGATGCGTAATGCGTAATGCGTAACTCGAAGATAAGTTGGCTTTGTAGAGTTCACTTTGTCTTCGCGCCATCCGGTTACTCGTTACTCCGTTACTGACGTTGGCGCTATAGGGACACTCTCGTCTTCATGCCATTCCTTTAATCGTTAATCGTCAATCGTTAATCGTTGTTTTCCTGCGCCATCCGGTTACTCGTTACTCCGTTACTCGTTACTTTTCCCCATCTATCGCGCTAACCCCCATAACCACACTATCCCTTCAATTAATCGTTAATCGTCACTCGTTACTCGTTTCTTCCCCGTATCCTCCGCCGCCGGGGGTGGCGATGCCTACTCGATCCCCGGAGCGGGCGGCAAAGGTGATTTTCCCCGGGAGAAGGATGGCACCGCCGACGTGGGGGTGTCCCTCCACGGCCGCATCGACCTGGTGTGGGTCATGAGGGTAGTATCGGTTTTCCCCCCGGGCTCCGGGTTCCCCACCGAAGAGGCCGTATGGCGCATGGCGCCGTCGCTCGGATAGGATGGTGACCGTGGCGTCGGCGAGGAGTTCTACCTCCCGGTATACGCCGTCTCCCCCTTTGTGCTTCCCCCTGCCCCCCGAACCCCGCCGAAGTTCGTAACGGGTGACACGCAAGGGGTAGGCGTATTCCATGGCTTCGGCCGGGGTGTTCAAGGTGTTGGTCATGTGGACGTGAACGCCCGAGAGGCCGTCGGCCGTGGCCGAGGCCCCCATGCCCCCGGCAATGGTTTCGTAGTAGGCAAAACGCTCCCCCGTGCGCGGGTCGTCGCCCCCGATGGTCAGGTTGTTCATGGTCCCCTGGGAGGCCGCAGGCACGATGTGGGGGAGGGCGTGGGCAAAGGCCCCCAGGACCGCGTCGGTGATGCGTTGGGAGGTTTCCACGTTGCCCGCGGCGACGGCCCGAGGGAATTGGGCGTTGACAAGGGTGCCTTCGGGCGCGATGACACGGACGGGGCGGAAGATGCCGGCGTTGGTGGGAACCTGGTCGTCCGCGAGGAGGCAGCGAATGACGTAGAAGACCGCGGAGAGGGTCACGGAGAGGACCGCGTTGATGCCCCCGAGGACCTGCCTCGCGGTGCCGCTGAAGTCCACTTCCAGGTGGTCCTCATGGACCCGGACGGTGACGACGATGGGGATGTCCACGGTGCCGAAGCCGTCATCGTCCATGAGGTCGCGGAAGGTGTATTCTCCCTTGGGCATCCGCCGGATGAGGTCGCGCACCATGCGTTCCGCGTAATCCTGCAGGAAGGCCATGTACTGCTGCACGGTGTCCAGGCCGTACCGTTCGGCCAGTTCTCTCATGCGCCGGATGCCGATGCGCTGGGCCGCAATCTGCGCGGAGAGGTCCCCGAGCCGTTCCTGGGGGGTACGGCTGTTGCGCGTGATGAGGTCGAGGACCGCGTCATCGATCTCCCCGCGACGTTGTAGCTTCACGGGGGGGATGATGAGTCCTTCCTGGAAGATTTCCCTGGCCAGGGGCATGGAGCCGGGTGCAATGCCCCCCACATCCGCGTGGTGGGCCCGACTGGCGACGTACCCCATCAGTTGGCCCCCCGCGTAGACAGGGGAGACCATGGTGATGTCGGGCAGGTGCGAGCCGCCGAAGTAGGGATCGTTGAGGACGATGATGTCCCCTTCGTCCAGGTGGCCGAACCGTTCCAGGGCGGCTTTGACGGAGAGGGGCATGGCGCCCAGGTGGACGGGGATGTGTGCGGCCTGGGCAACCATGTCGCCTTGCGCGTCGAAGACGGCGCAGGAATAATCCCGCCGCTCTTTGATATTGGGCGAATACCCGGTCCGCCCCAATGTCCCGCCCATTTCCTCCGCCACCGCGGTGAGCAACGACTTCATGATTTCCAGCAATACCGGATCCATGATGACCTCCTGAGTAAAAAGACAACGATTAACAATTGACAATTAACGATTAAAGGAATGGCGTAAAGACGAAGTTGACCCAGCCGTGCCAACGTCAGTAACGAGTAACGGAGTAACGAGTAACCGGCTGGCGCGAAGACAAAGTGGACTCTACAAAGCCAACGTATCTTCGAGTTACGCATTACGCATCACGTTTTCGTCGCCGAAACCCATCCAGCCGCGCCACTCCCTCTACTTAACTCCCCCCCTCAAACACCACATTCAACCACCTATCCACCCGGCCCTGCCAGCCCGGGGGCACGACGGTGGTCGCGTCCTCCTGGGCGATGAGGGCAGGCCCGACGATTTCGTGGCCC
>WGAA01000265.1 GCA_015489285.1 Anaerolineae bacterium
GCCCAACCCCTCGTATACCAGCCGATACGGGCCGATGGTCATGGCCTCTCCCGGGCTCAGCGCGGCCTGGTTGTCGATCTGGTAAAAGCCTCTGCCGACGATACCCACAGCCATCATGACCACACCCAGGTGCACGATGTACCCCCCGTATCGCCGTTGATTGCGCCGGAAAAGTCGGGCCAGAGCCCGTAGGGGGGATTCCCCGGTGGCCCTCATGCGGGCGCGCACCCCGCGGACGTATTCCTGGACGATGGAGACGAACACCAGGGCGATGGTCCCCAGGCCGATAATGGGCCAGAACCGGCGTTCGCCCAGCGCGAAGACAAGGACCATCATGGCCACGCCCCCCAGAACAGGCCATTGTAGCTGGTGGCGCAGGGTGTGCCAGTTCGCCCGCCGCCAGGGCAGGAGGGGGCCTATGCCGATGGCCAGGAGCAGGACGACGAAGATGGGCCCGTTGACCCGGTTGAAGAAGGGGGCGCTGACCGTCAACTTATCCCCTGTGAAGAGTTCCGACATAATGGGCCACAGGGTGCCCAACAGGGTCGTGAAGGCGATGGAGACGAAAAGGACGTTGGCCAGCAAGAAGGCGCTCTCGCGGGAGAGAATGGCATCCAGCTCGTTATCCCCCTGGAGCAGGGGGAGCCGCTTGAACAGGATCGCCAGGAACCCGAGAAGGAGGAGGGCCAGGAAACCGAGGAACATGGGTCCGATGTTGGAGAGGGCAAAGGCATGGACCGATTCGATGACGCCGCTTCGTGTGATGAAGGTGCCCAGGATGGTCAGCCAGAAGGTGAGGAAGATGAGTACCACGTTCCACACCTTGAGCATTCCCCGTCGTTCCTGGATCATGATGGAGTGGAGAAACGCGGTCCCCGTCAGCCAGGGGAGGAAGGACGCGTTCTCCACCGGATCCCAGGCCCAGTACCCGCCCCAGCCGAGCTCCATGTAAGCCCACTGGGAGCCCATGAGGATGCCTAGGGAGAGGAAGACCCAGGGGACGAGGGTCCAGCGGCGGATGGTGCGAACCCACGTGTTCCCCAGGTTCCCCGTAATCAACGCGGCCATAGCATAGGCAAAGGGCACGGTGAACCCGATGTATCCCCAATACAGGCCGATAGGGTGGACGACCATCCAGTAATTCTGGAGTAACGGGTTCAGGCTATTGCCGTCGGGCGGGGTAAAGGGGAGCAGGGCAAAGGGGTTGTCCCCGAAGAGCATCAGTGCCGTGAAGAAGAGGGCGATCGCGTGGAGGACGGTGTACACGTAGGCGTTGAGCTCGGGATGTCGTTCTTTGAGCCAGGTGACCGCGGCCATGCCGTAGAGCCCCAAAATCCAGCTCCAGAAGAGGAGGGACCCCGCCTGGCCGCCCCACAGGGCGGCGAACTTATATAAGGTAGGAAGGGCTCGTTCACTGTGGCTGGCCACATATTCCACCCGGAAGTCATCCGTCAGCAGCGCGTACCAGAGGGCGATCATCCCCACGCTCATCAGGATGCCGAAGGCAAAAAGGGCACGCCGAGAGCTCTCGATGACATCCAACCTATCCCTGTGATATCCCCATATGCCGGCAACGACTCCGTACAGCGTCACAGCAAACGCCATAACCAGCGCCAAAAATCCTACATCTGCCATGAACGGCCTCCTTGGTTTGACTTACCCAAGGGAATTCACTCCCCGAGCAAGGGTTCAATGTATCCGATAAGTTCATCCGCGCTCATGGGCCGGATGATGGCCGCGCGGACGTTGCCCTGTTTGTCGATGATGAACGTTTCCGGTACCCCTCGAATGCGGTATTTCTGCCCAATGCGTCGGCCCAGGTCGGGGCCGTTGGGGTAGGTGATGCCGTAGGCCTTGAGATAAGCCCGAGCCTTGCTTTCCGTGTCCGACCAGTTGATGCCGATGAAGACGACGTCTCTGTCCTTGTACTTCTGCCACACCTCTTCCAGATCGCGAGCTTCGTCCTTACAGGGTTGGCACCAGGAGGCCCAGAAGTTGACGACCACGACTTTACCTCGCAGGTCGGATAGCCGGATGGTGCCACCGTCGAACAGTTGGAGGGTGAAATCGGGCGCGGGGCCTTTTTCCGGCCGCCCTTTGTGGCGCATGAGGAGCCCCGCGGCCAGCAGGCCGATGAAAAGGAGAACGAGGACGAAAATAATGATGGTCGTACGGGATGTTCGGGTTTGGGGTGTGTTCTGTGCGCTCATGATCTACTCCCACTGGGAAAGTTCTCGTTCGACCTGCCGGGCGTATTCGTCCAGCAGCTCATCCGTTTCCTCTTCACGGGCCGTCCTCTCCGAAGTGACCGTTTCGGCCTGAGGTGCTCCTCGGCTCCACTGCCGAATGCGCAGGAAGACGTAGCCTCCCGCACCGAGGAGGGCAACGAAGGGGATAATCCAGGCCAGCCAGTTGAACCCCTTCTTGGGAGGTTCCCCCAACACGATGGGACCGTATTGGGCGACGAAATACTGGCGTATCTCCTCCGGTGTTTTCCCCTCGGCCAGTTGTTTGGCGATCTCCTTCTTCATGTCCATACAGAGGGGAATTTCGCACGCGTCCAGGCGTTCGCCCACGCACAGGGGGCAGTAAAGGGTGCGGGCTACAGCTTCGACCTCGCTCGGCGTGGGGGTCCCGGCGAGGACGGTGGTCACGAGAGGGGTGGCAATACTCGAGAGGATGAGGGCGAGCATCAACAGGGTGAGGAAACGATGAGAACGTGGCTTGGATAAGAGCATCATCGTACCGGTACCTCCTCCTTGTCCACACGCAGCGCGTGGCGTTGTTCCTCGTCTATGAGCACTTCCTGTACGTCGAAGATCTCCACGGGCTCCTTTTTCCCGTGGAGAATGCGTTCCCCGAGGGGGACAACGCGAACGTAGGGTTTTACTTCCTCATACGTGGCCCGACTGATAAGGGTTTGACCGCGGTGGGCGATTTCCTGCAATCGCTTGGCAATGTTGACGGTGTCGCCCAGCGCGGTGTAGTTCATCAGATTGTAGCTTCCCACATTCCCAACAATGGCTTCGCCCGTGTGAATGCCGATGCCGAAGTAAAGTTTTTGGCCGTCGACCTCGGGGCCTTGCGCCTCCACCCGGCGGTGGATTTCCTCGGCCGCGACGACCGCGCGCAGGGCGTGGTGTTCTTGGGGGAGTGGGGCGTTGAAGAAGGCCATAATACCATCTCCCAGGAACTTGTCCACCGTCCCGCCCAGGGAGAAGATCACGTCTGTCGCCGTGGAGAGGTAGGTGTTGAGCACATCCATGAGGGTATCGGGAGGGAGTTTTTCCGCAATCGGAGTAAAATGCCGGAGGTCCGCGAAAAGGACGGTGATGATCTGGCGCGTTCCCCCTAAATCGGGTAACGTGGTAGAATTAATAAGGCGGCGGGCAACGATGGAAGGCATATAGCGCTCAAAAAGGGTACGGAGGCGCTCGTTGGCCTGATTCAGCTCCTCTTGGAGCCGCAGGTTTTCACGGCGGAGGCGGCTCTTTTCCAGAGCTTTTCGGATGCGGATGCGCATCTGCTTGAGGGGAAAGGGTTTGCTGATGTACTCATCCGCTCCCGAAAGCAACGTCTCCAGCATGATGCGCTCGGAGGAGAGGGCGCTGACCATGACGATGGCCGCGACCGGATCCCGCTGGCGAATAACTTTCAGCAGTTCTACGCCGTCTACATTAGGGAGAAGGATGTCCAGCAGGATGAGATCCGGACGGACTTCTTCGAAGACGCGTAGGGCGGTCTCGGCATCCAGCGCCACGTGCACCTCGAAGCCATCGGCTTGAAGGAGACGCCGAACCAGGTTGAGTGCTTCGGGTTCGTCATCGACTATGAGGACCTGCGGCTTCTCACTCATGGCGCTTATTATACCTTTCGCATCACAGGCTGCCAAAACGGTGTGACGGGTTTTCGGTTACTTCATTGCAGATTTCGTCGGAGCCAACATTGAACGGGAAACGCAGCACATCGAAGAAGACATCGCATCATCAAGGGCGTTCCTCCCTGGATGCCCTGTACGTAGGCCTGACGCTGGGCCTCCTCCTGGGGGGCTCAGCAGCCGGGGTGGGGGTATTTGTCCTTCGCGTTGCCCCTCACGGATTTTCCCTCCTCCTCATCATCGTCTTGCTCCTCCTCATGGTGGTTCTCGTCTCGGTGTTCCTCGTCGCTTTGGCCCGGTGGCGTAGGGAGCTGCAGGCCATGTGGACGGAGTCCATGGAGCGGTGGCAGGAGTCCAACATCCGTCGTGTGGGTGCTCAGGTGGGGGAGTACTTGAGCACGCTGGAACAGCGGTATCTGGAGCAGATGAGCGAATCCATGACTCGCGTCGGTTTGCAGGTGGCCGAGCTCCGGTTGAAAGAGACGCTGGGAATTTCCTGGTTGGAGACCCTGTACCACGCGTTTACCCTCCTCCAGGAGGCGGAGAACGAAGAGGCCCTGTACGAAAATATTGTCACGGCCTTTGCGATGTTGGACGGCTATACCCAGGTGCTTTTGTTGCTCGGCCAGGACGAGCTGGGTCCCCTCCGCCTCACGGCCGCGTTGGGGCTCCCCCAAGAGAGCTTGAACCGCTGGCTACACCAGTCATGGCGGCCGCCCCTGTGGGGGGTTGTTGCTCCTGCCCTGGCAAAGAAGAAGCCCTTCCTCGTGCAGGAGGACGCCTCCGAAATGCGCTCATTTAAGGAAGAGTTCCCCTGGCCTGTGGTAGGGGATCGGGCGCTGGCTTTGCCCCTTTTGGGCACCCAGGCGGTCCAGGGGGTCGTGCTCCTCGTGCGTCAGGGGGAACCGCCCTTGCCCAATCAACTGCACATCCGGTTGCTGGAAATGGTGGCCCTGTTCGCCGGGCGCACGCTGGAGAACTGGCAGCTGGTCCGAGGCGTTCAGACCCACATCGCAGAGCTCCTCACCGTCCAGTCCATCACAAAGACGTTGATCTCCGCGCCCTCCCTGGAGGCCCTGGTCCAGCACCTCAGCGTGGAGATCACCAGTATTCTGGGGCCATGCTCCCTGGCCCTTATCCTGCGTGAGGATGTGTCGGAACGGCGCATGTACACGAGCCCCCCCATGCCCATGGAAGAGGCCACGTTCGTTGATTGGCGGGTCGTCCAGTGGGTGTGCGAGGCCTCCCAGCCGGTCTTCTACACCCCGGGACAGGTGGGGGAGGATGTGGGCGACCTCATTTTCGAGAGCTCGGGTTCTGCTATGGCCGTTCCCCTGGAAGGGGTAGATCGATCCCTCGGTGTCCTGGTGGTCGCCTCTCAGATGCCCGGCCACGTTTTCGAGGAGCCGCAAATGGTGGGCGTGCGCACCATCGCCAATACCGCCGTTGTCGGATTGTACGCGTTGCGTTTTCGAGAACAACTCACCTCTGTCCCCGGAAAGATGGAGATGAAGGAGTAGGGAGCAGGGTGTTCTACGTTTGAGGAAGGGTGAGGGTAGGGGTGGGATGAGCGAAACGCGCGTCCTCGCGCAGCATGCGATATATCCCTTCGCGCAAGGTGATACGCGGGCGCCAGTCGAGGAACGCGCGCGCGCGCGTCAGGTCCGCCACCATGCGAGAGACGCCCCCGCTCTGCTCGGGGTTGTAGAGGACGTGGGCCCGCTGTCCCGTCACATTTTCCAGGACGCGGATGAGCTCGTTGATGCTCGTTTCCTCGCCTGACCCAATGTTGATGATCTGCTGGTCCACCTGGGACTCCCCCGCAGCGATGAGCGCGTCGACCACATCATCAATGTAGACGAAATCCCGTGTTTGGGTGCCGTCCCCGTGAACGACGAGGGAGCCCCCGCCCAGGATTTGACGCAGGAACTGGGGAATGACGGGCGGGTAGGAGACGGGCAAGGGCTGCCCGGGGCCGTAGGCGTTGAAGATGCGTAAGGCGACGGTTTCCACCCCGTACAGGGCTCCCAGGGTGAAAATGTAGTGTTCCGCCGCGATCTTCGTCACCGCGTAGGGGACTCGCGGGCGGGGACGCATGTCCTCCTGGAGCGGTTGTTCGTCCTGTTCCCCGTACACCGTCCCGGAGGAGGCCAGAACGACCCGCCGTACGCCCACGTTGCGGATGGCTTCCATGAGGCTTACGGTGCCTCCCACGTTAACGTCGTTGTACTCCCGGGGAAAGAGGATGGACTCGGGAACGGAAGCGCGGGCAGCCAGGTGGTACACACAATCTACCTCCTGGAGCAAGCTCCACAGCTTGGGTACATCCCGTACATCTCCCCGGATGAAGATAACTCGCGGGTCGAGCCCCTGGGGATCTCCGGAACTGAGGTCGTCCAACACCCGGACGTGATCTCCTCGAGCGACTAAGCGGTTGGCCAACGCGGTGCCGATGAATCCAGCACCGCCGGTTATCAATACGTGCATGGTGTGCTCCTCCACGTGAAATCATCAACCCCATTCCCACAAGTAGCGTCCCCCGTTCGCTCGACGAATTGTCTCGCGCCTTTTACCTGGGATGTTCCTTTTTTATGTACAACCTGCCCGGCCGCAAACGCAAGCCGGTCATCGGTCGGAAGGCGTCGGGGTGACGGATAAGGGGCAAAGGCCCCTCATAATATACCTTTAGCAAGCCTTCCGTTGTTGCGTCCATGAGCCAGAAGAGCGGCTGATCGAGGACGACGGCAGTAAACCGTTGTTCCCGCAAGGCGTTGCGTGTTTCCTCGCGTAACCGTTGTCCCCATCGGTCGGGATCGCTTCGCAGGACGTCGTAGGCCGCGGCAATGTGCATGTGGGGGCGTTTGCCCGCCCGAACGGCCAAGTAGGGATGGAAGGGGACGAGAATATCCCCTTCGAAGTGAGCCAGTTTGGCGACAACTTGGTCTCCTGCGGCCACGTGGCGCGCGTCGGGCACGATAAGGGTAGGGTTGTAGAACAGGGCCAGCAACTGCAGGAAGACGATGAGGGCTATCGGCCCCTCTTTCCACACATCTCCCCGGCCCCATTGGCGGGAGATCTGGGCCACCCACAACCCCAAACCCAGGGCCAGCATCGCGTGGAAGGGCATGAGGTCGTTCAGGTAACTTCCCCGGTGGGAGCGCACGAGCCACGTGTTGAGGAACACACTGGCGAAGAAGATGCCGTACCATGCCAGGGTGTTCCAGCGCGCCCGGGCCCACGTGAGCCAGAGGAAAAGAAGGGTCGTGACGAAGGCCAGGCTCACGTAAGGGAACACATCATCCTTCCAGAATCGCCAGAGCGCGTGGGGAAATACGGGAAATCCCCCCGGGATCGTGACGGTGTAGTACCAGAACCACCCCTTCGTGCGCCAGCTCAACCACAGGACGCTCAGTACCAGGAGGAGGGCAAAGGTGAGTTCCGTGGCCCATATCCGCTTTTCCCGC
>WGAA01000266.1 GCA_015489285.1 Anaerolineae bacterium
GTCCGCCACACCTGCCGCGCCAGTTCCGGGTCCCGTGTCTCGAGCACGGGTTTCAGGCGGGGAAAGCGGCGCAAGAGGGCCAGGATGCGGCGCAAGTGGCGTCGGGCCTGGACGGTTTCCCCCTGCCGATAACAGCGCCAGGCCAACAGTCCCCGCAGGCGCAGCAGGGCGGGCAGGGCCCGTTGTTGAACGAGGAAGTACGTGTCCGGGTGGAGAGGCGGGGGGGCGTCCAGGGCTTCCGTAGCCGCAATGTCCCGTTCCAGGGCCAGCACGCCCCGTGACAACGGGTACGGGAGGGCTTCTTGCAACGACTTCTCCGCCAGGCGCATGGCGGTTTCGGGTTCTCCCCGACGTCGGGCCTGCCACACACGCACATAGGCGACGAGAAACTGTTTGGTGTGCTCGTAACTGCCGAGGGCTTCGAGGCGCTTCAATGACGCGGCAGCCGCCTCCCAGTCCCCCACCCCAACATAGTACATGGCCCACAGGGCATGGCGCCAAATATCAACCAAGATACTCGCATCATCGCACTCGCGGAGAGCAGCCTCCATCTCCTCCAACTTTTCCCGGGCGCGAGGCCAATCCCCGATTTCAATGTACAGGGAGGCCCATTCCTGCAGGTGGATGGGGTACAGGGCCGGGAGGTCACGCACCAGGGGGAGGCTCTTTCGCAAGAGTTCCTCGGCCCGATCGATGTGGCCCATGGGCGCCAGCACGCCCGCGGCCAAACTTTCCCAGAGGTGGACGGCGTGGAAGGGCGCCTCCTCGGGGTTCAGGGTATGTAGGGCCTTCCGATAAAAGCGACGGGCCACCACCAGGTTCCCCATAGTCAGGTAGACATCGGCCAGGAGTTGGTAGGCATCACGGCAGTCTTCGTCGCTGACGGCGATCTCGAGCAATCGCCGGGCGTACAGCAAGGCGGTTTCCACGTCCTCGGTGTTGCGGAACGCTTTGGAGAGGAAGCGGTAGGCGCGGCGCAAGAGGTTCACATCATTGCGGGCCTGCACCAGCGCCATACCTTCTTCCACCCAGGCCAACCCCTCCTTTCGCCCTTTGAACGCGCACAGCCACGCGCCCAGTTGGACGAGGAGAAGGGGGTGGGCTTCCAACACGGGACGGGGCAGGCTCAACACCCAGCGCCGGTAGGTCTCGATGCGGTTGCCGTGATAAATGAGTTCGCGAGTGTGGTTCAACAGAAGGTCGGCGGCTTCCGCCCAGAGTTCATCGGCCAGGGCTTGCTCGATGGCCTCCTCGTAGCGGCCATGCTCCGAGTACCAGTGAACCAAAGCACGGGCCACGCGTTGTCGATCTTCCGCCCGGCGGCGAAGAAACTGGCGGAACAAATCGTGATACCGCCAGGTGTCGGGGTGGACTCCCGGCTCCACGAAGAGGCGGCGGTGCACCACCTCCTGCCAGACGTCCTGTACAGGGGGGAAGGCAGCGGGAGCGAACTCGGCCCAGAGGAACTCGGCCACTTCAGAGGAACATTCCAGTGCCACGCCCGTCAGGGTGAGGAAGAGGCGCACGGGCGGGGAGAGTTCCTGCCACAGGCGGTCGAACACGACCGCTTCCAGGAATTCTTCCAGGTTGACATCGATGGAGGTGGGGACCACGTACTGGGTGGACAGGCGGACCAGCGCGGCAATGGCCAGGGGCCACCCGTGGGTAAGGGCGTGCCACGCGGTCAGGGTCTTCTCATCGTAGCCCAAAGGTTCCAACCAGGTCTTTACCTCGTCCAGGGTGAAAGCCAGGTCCTTCTCCGTGATGTACAGGGTCGGAAGGGCGTGGAGGACACGGCGTAAGGGCTCCGGTATCCAGCGCCCGCTGATGGCCCAGCCCCAGGGTCGGCCTTGAACCGCGTTGGCGAGCCACGCCAGGGCCTCATCGGCCCCGTCCAACAAGTGAACATCGTCCAGCAAGAGGACATGCCCTTCCCTCAGGTCACCCAGGCGCTCTTGCAAAAAGACCACGTCCCGGTCGGCCAAAGTCAGGGGGAGCCACAGGCTGTTGGGGACTTCTTGCGTCAGGAGATGAAGAAGGGTGGTCTTGCCGTATCCGGCAGTAGCAGCAATGACGACGATGCCATGTCTTAAGTGAGGGGCCGCGCGGGCCAGGATGCCCACGCGCTCCACAGGGGCGATGAGCAAATCCAGGATATGAGAGGTCTGAGCGTTTGGTTCCACGGGGAATATCCACAAGTTCAACGGATTCAACGGAAAACGGAATAGGACCGGCAGCCCCACAGTAATTCGAAGCCACAGGTGTTTGGAAAACCAAGGGAAGCCCCGGCGTACAAAACGCTCTCACCCGGCATCGCCAGTATACCAGACGCGATAGACGATGGCAAACGTTAAAACGGCAATCGTCCGGCACCAAGGCGCGTTATACCGACTCTGATCGTCGATTGCAACCATAGCCGGGGGTACCCGCAGAGATCCCGCCCCGACGGGTACCCCCATCCCTTCCGGCTCAGTGGGTTTCCTTGGCCCGCGAGGGGAAGGCGAACGCGTTGGGAACGGTGATACCACGTGCCGTTCCCTTGCGCCCCATCCACATCGTGGTCGGTTCGTCCCAAACGATCACCTTGAAATCGTCGAAGTACGCGGTACCCGGGGCGTAAGAAGAGGGCCAGTTGATGAGCCCGAAGTATCCTTGGGAGAGCAATGTCGCGTCCCGAACCGAGGTCAGGTAGGTACCGTTGACCACCAGGTAGATGTGGGATGCATCCCTGGCCACTTTGATGACGTTGGGTTCGGTTCCCGCGTGGATGGCCTCGGAAGCGAC
>WGAA01000267.1 GCA_015489285.1 Anaerolineae bacterium
GACGACGTGTGGATCGGCGCTCGGGTCACCATTCTGGACGGCGTGCGTGTGGGCCGGGGCGCGGTCATCGCCGCGGGCGCGGTGGTCACCCAGGACGTGCCGCCGTACGCGGTGGTGGGGGGTGTTCCGGCCCGGGTGATCAAGTGGAGGAGGAAGGCGACGAGTAACGATTGACGATTAACGATTAAGGGGATGGCGTGGAGACAAAGTTGGCGCTGTTGAGCCAACCTGCTTAAAGATTGACGCACGGCGCTGAACCGCCGTGCTCATTAAGGCGAAGCCCTCCGGGCTTTCCCGCGTGAGGCCGCAGGCCTTCGCTAGAATGAGCCGGGCGGTTTAGCGCCCGGCGGTACTTGACACGCCAACCACTGACGCATCACAACTAACGAGTGACGAGTAACGAGTAAGCGGATGGCGTGGGAAGACAATGATTAACGATTGACGATTAACGATTAAAAAGGGCGGCGCGAGGACAAGGTTGACCCTACCGCGCCAACCCGGCTCTAAACTACGCATTACGCATTACGAATCACGCATTACGTATCACGTCATCACGTCAAGATTGGCTTGCAGTTGAGCTCAGACTTCCGAAGTCTGCGAGATTTCGGAAGTCTGGACCAAGTGACGTTACCCATGAACATTTTGCTCGTATTTGCTGCCATCATTATCGTCATACTGGGTATCTCGGGCCTCGGCCTGGCCTTCCTGCGCGCCTGGCCCACGTCGGCCATGATTGTGCTGCTGCTGGCCGTGTACACCAATCACTTCAAATTCGACGTGGGGCCCGTCACCATCCGCACGGAACACGTGGCCGTCCTGCTCATCGCCGGCCTCCTCATCCCCTACCTCCTCTGGAAGAACGTGCCCCCACGGGTCACCGTGCCCGGCCTGTACGCGCTGGCCTGGTGGCTCGCGCTGGCGTTGAGCGCGTTCCTCCACGCGCCGGACTTCGGCGACACCCTGCGCCACATCATCCGCCTGGGCCTCATGGTCCTTACCCTGCTGGTGACCGTCAACCTGGTCCACAACCGAGCGGAGTGGACCACCTTCGTCCGCTTGCTCTACGGCATCGGCGTCGTGGAGGCCGCGTACGGCGTCCTCGCCCGCGCGGTGTACGCCTGGGATTTCGGCACGTTACACGTGCTGGGGCACACCCTCCGGAGTCCCCTCAACCTGGGCGTTCAGATCACCCGCACCCTGCCCGTGCCCGCGCCTTACGGCACGCTCGAGGAAGGCAACATCTTCGGCAGCACGATGGGGGCTCTGCTCGTCCTCTCCCTGGCCCTCTGGCTCCACCCCCGGGGGGGCATTTCCCGCCGCTGGAGCAGCATCGGCCTCCTGTTCTCCGCCGCGGGCTGGGTGCTGAGCTTGACCCGGGGCGCGTGGCTGGCCGTCCTCGTCGTCCTCCCCCTGTTGTGGGTGCTCTATCCGGAAGAGGGACGACGCCGATTGGCCCATCTGGGCCTGCTCTTCGCGGTCGCGCCCCTGGTGCTGGTCCTGCTGGTCGGGCTCCTCCTCTTCGCGCCCGATTCGGTGCCCGCGGTCGCCCGGCTGCGCACCCTGCTCAGCCTGCACGGCGACCCCACGTTCAACCTGCGCATGGAACGTTGGGCCCTGGCCTGGAAGGACATCCGTATGCGTCCCATCCTGGGATGGGGACCGGGCACGTTCGTCCAACTGCACGGTATCCGCTACTTCGCACCCGCCTGGCTGGACTCGCTGACCATCAAGAACTTGCAGGAGGGGGGACTCTTCGGGGTGCTGGCGTTGTACGGGGTGTGGATGACCGCGTTGGGGGACGGAGTGTGGGGGGCTCTGCAGGAGGGGTTGGCGGAGCGGGGCATGATTTTGGGATTGACCCTGGGCGGGATGGTCCTTTTCCTGGCGTATCACGTGACCGACGCCACCTGGTTGGCCCTGGTGTGGGTCTGGTTGGGCGTACTGACGGCACGACCGGAGGGATTGTGGGTACGTTATGAGCGCACCTAAGCCGATACTCTTCGTCCATTCGAGCAACGAACTCTACGGGTCGGACGTAAGTCTCCTGGAATTGGTCCGACGGTTGGACCGCGGCCGGTACGCGCCTTTGGTGGTCCTGCCCAACGATTTGCCCTACGAGGGACAGTTGGGCGCGGCCCTGACCGGTATCGGCGTGGACAACCGCACGGTGAACATGGCGATCCTGCGGCGTCGATATACCACCCCCCAGGGACTGGCCCTCCTCTTCGCCCGCCTGTGGGTGGGCACCTATCATCTGGTCCGCCTCGCCCGCCGACACCACATCCGGCTGGTCCACTCCAACAGCAGTGCGGTCCTGTGCGGCGCGTTTGCCAGCGCCATCACCCGTATCCCTCACATCTGGTACGTGCGGGAGATCGTCCAGGCGCCCCCCCTGGTGCGGCGCACGTTAGCCCACCTCATCGCCTGGCGTTCCGACCGGGTGGTGGTGAACTCCCACGCGGTGGGCGCCCACCTGATCCAGGACGCTCCGGGGGTGAAGGACCGTTTGGTGGTCATCCCACCCCCTGTGGACATGGCCCGCTTCAACCCGAAGAACGACGGCCGGGCCGTGCGCCGCGAGTGGGGCGTGGCCGATGATGAGGTCCTTTTCGGCGTGGTGGGGCGCATTCACTGGTGGAAGGGGCAGGATGTGTTCTTACAGGCCGCGGCCCTGGTGGCCCAACGCCTGCCCAACGCCCGCTTCGTCATCGTGGGGGATGTGGTCCCGGGTGAGGAGGAGCTGCGACACCGCCTCCAGGAGATGGCCCGTCGCCTGGGGCTGGAGGACAAGGTCGTCTGGGCCGGGTACCGCAAGGATGCGCCCCAGGTCATGGCCGCGCTGGACGTGCTCGTCCTGGCCTCCACCTCCCCCGAACCCTTCGGTCGGGTGATCATCGAAGCGATGGCCACGGCGAAACCGGTCATCGCCACCGCGCACGGGGGGCCTCTGGAGATCGTGCGGGACGGGGAGACGGGGTTCCTGGTGACCCCGCGCGATCCTCAACACATGGCCGAGGCCATGATCCGCTTGGGGGAGGATCCGGAGCTGCGCCGCCGCATGGGGGAGGCCGGATTGGAGCGCATCTACGGCGTGTACACCCTGGAAAAGCACATCGTCGCCTTCGAGCAGCTGTACGAGGAGGTCCTGAGTGAACGCTGACCTGGAACGATATCGGGAGAAATACGGCCCCTTGCACATCGCCATGCTGGGCACCCGGGGCGTCCCCGCGTCCTACAGCGGGTTCGAGACCTGTGTCGAACAACTGGGAAGCCGCCTGGTGCAGCGGGGCCACCGGGTGACCGTGTACGCGCGGCCGCACCACATCGATTACCCCCATCCCACCTACAAGGGGATGCGCCTGGTCAAGATCCCCACCATCCCCAACAAGTACCTGGACACGATTGTGCACGCGTTCCTCTCCAGCCTGCACGCGCTCACCCAGGACTACGACATCGCGCTCTACTTCATCGTGGGCAACAGCCCGGTGACGTGGATCCCCCGCCTGCGGGGGCAAATCAGCATCCTCAACGTGGACGGCCTGGACTGGAAGCGGGAAAAGTGGCCGGGATGGGCCAAGGCCTACATTCGCTTCACCGAGCGCCTGGCCACCTTCCTCCCCAACGCGTTCCTCACCGATTCCCGGGTGGTGCAGCGGTATTACAGGGAGCGGTACGGCAAGGAGCCACCCTACATCCCCTACGGCGCGGAAGTGACCCGCCGTCCGCCCGGACCGGTCCTGGAGAAATGGGGCCTGGAGCCCGGGAAGTACATCCTCTTCGTGGGGCGATTGGTGCCGGAGAACTGCGCACATCACCTGGTGGAAGCCTGCAACGGCCTGAAAACGGACATGAAGTGCGTCATCGTGGGGGACGCCCCCTACGCGGAGGAGTACAAGGCCTACCTGCGCTCCATCGCCGGGCCCAACGTGGTGTTCACCGGCTACTGCTTCGGCGAATGCTACGAGGAAATCAGCAGCCACGCCTACATCTTCGTGGAGACCTCCCAGGTGGGCGGGACGCATCCCGCGCTGCTGGAGGCCATGGCTTTCGGCAGTTGTGTGGTGGTCAACGACACGGAGGAGAACCTGGAGACCATCGGGGACGCGGGATTCGCTTACGAGGGGGCTCGGGGCGGGGAAGCCCTGCGCGAGGTGCTCCAGTACCTGCTGGACCACCCGGAGGTGGTGGAGGAATACCGCCAACGCGCATTGCAACGGGTCCAGAAGTATTACACCTGGGACGCGGTCACCGACGCGTACGAGCGGATGTTCTACGAGCTGAAATTCCCACCGACCCCGGCTCGCGGGGGATGACCCCGGAGCACGCGGGGCTGAAGAGCCCCCTTCCAGGGAGGGGCCACCGCCGAACTTGACAACACCGCGGGATCGGCTTACCATATCCCCACGTTGTGGTCGGTACCACAACGGCACAATCGAATAAGAGGATGGCAGCAGAGGTGCCCGACGCCCCGGATGGCAGGGCTTAAAGGCGAAGCCGGTGAAAGTCCGGCGCTGCCCCGCAACGGTAACTCGATACCTGGTACTTGATATCGGGTATCAGGTATCGGGAAGCCCGGTCGCCCGCCTCTGCTGGCTCTGCGTCCTCTCGCGGGAGGGGAGGGAGCACGGCGTCATTCCGGCGTCGTCCTGAAGTTGGGGGGATACGGCACGCTTGGTGGGCGTGCCTCTCCGCCGAACTTTGGGAATGCTTCTGAGCCCGGCTCGCGCGAGCCGGGTTTTTTGTTGGTTGAAGGTTGCAGGTTACAAGTTGAAGTATCGGGCCGCCCAACAGCCCCGTCGACTCTCAACCTTCAACCTTTAACCCCTTAACCCGTCCCCTTACGCCCTCCGCGAGGACGCTGCGCACCGACACAGCACCCTTGTCTGTAGTCTGTTGCCCTCGGGGCATCAACCGGCCGGATTGATGACATAATCTAAGGAGACACCGGTGTCTCGCATCTCAACACAAAGGAGGATGCGAGTCATGTTCACTGCGGTATCGCGCGCCTACAAACCAATTGCGCTTTTCCTACTCCTGCTGGTTTTGATTTTGTCGGGGTGTGCACAGAGCGCGCCCACGCCCACCCCCCAACCGACCATGCCGCCGACGCCCGCGCCCGTCGTCATCGGGCCGTCCGTCAACCTGACGGACGGGTGCGCGGACCGGTATGAGCCGGACGTGGACTACTTCCCGGAAAAGGTCACCCTGCGCTACGCGGAGGGCTTCACCGTCGAGTATCACAAGAATTACAAGGTGGTCACCGTCACCCGGCCGTGGCGCAATGCCAAGACCACCTTCCGTTACGTGCTCGTCCAATGTGGGACTCCCGCGCCCTCAGGATACGAGGACGCGCAGGTCATCCAGGTACCGGTGAAGCGCATCGTCACCCTGTCCACCACCCATCTGCCCGCGCTGAGCAAACTCGGCCTTCTGGATCGGCTGGTGGGTGTGGGCAACTTCAAGTACATCAATTCGCTGGACGTGCGCGCGCTCATCGACGCCGGCTTTTTGACCGAAGTCGGCAGTGGCGCCAACGTCGACGTGGAAAAGGTGGTCGCGCTCGACCCCGACCTGGTACTCACCTTTGGCATCGGCAACCCGGAGCGGGATGCCCACCCCAAACTGCTGGAAGCCGGCCTCAAAGTGGCCATCAACGCGGAGTACATGGAGGGAACTCCTCTGGGACGGAGCGAGTGGATCAAATTCATCGCCCTTTTCTTCAACAAGGAAAAGGACGCGGAACGGATTTTCGACGGCATCGTGCGGCGTTACCAGGCCATCCGAACCGTGGGGGAGAAGGTCGAGGAACGCCCGACCGTGTTCGCCGGGTACATGTACAAGGGCACCTGGTATATGCCCGGCGGCAAGAGTTACGTGGCTCAGTTCCTGCGTGACGCGGGCGCGACTTACCTCTGGGCAGAGGACGAGACCGCGGGCAGCATTCCGCTGGACTTCGAGGCCGTGTACGAGCGAGCCGCGGACGCGGACTTCTGGGTCAACGTCGGGCGGGCCAAGAGCCTCAAGGATCTGGCCGAAGCGGATGAACGCTACACCCAATTCAAAGCCTTCCAGGAGGGAAACGTCTACAACAACAACAAACGCCTGAACAAGTGGGGAGGCAACGACTACTGGGAGAGCGGCCTGGCCAATCCCGACATCGTGCTGGCTGACCTGGTGTCCATCTTTCATCCCGATCTGCTGCCCCAACACGACAGGGTGTATTACCAACAATTGAAGTGAAAAGATATCGGGTATCGGGTATTGGGGATCGAACATCCAAATACCTGATACCCGATACCCAATCTCCAATCCCATGAAACAACCCATCTTTCTCACACTCATCCTACTCACCATAATCGCCTTTGCGGTGGACATGGCGACCGGCTCGGTGGCTGTGCCCTTGAGGGATGTGGTGCGCATCCTCCTGGGACAGCCCCCCGCGCGCGCCACCTGGACGACCATCGTGCTCACCATCCGCCTGCCCAAGGCGCTGACCGCGGCCCTGGCCGGCGCGGCCCTGGCCGCCAGCGGCCTGCAAATGCAGACCCTCTTCCGCAATCCCCTGGCAGGGCCCTTCGTCCTGGGCATCAGCGCGGGAGCCAGCCTGGGCGTGGCTTTGGTGGTCGTCGGCGCTGCCGCGCTGGCGCCCGTTGCCATCCTGGGGAACACGAGCGTGGCCCTGGCCGCCACCCTGGGCGCGATGGCCGTCATGCTCCTCGTGCTGGCCGTCGCCCACAGCGTGACCGGCCGCGCCGCGCTCCTCATCGTCGGTCTCATGGTGGGATATGCCGCGGGCGCGCTGGTGAGCATTCTCCTCTACTTCGCCCGCGCGGAGGACGTTCAGGCCTACGTCATCTGGACCTTCGGCAGTTTCGGCGGGGTGACCTGGCCCCAACTGCGCGTGATGGCCCTGGCCGTCGGGTTGGGATTGCTTCTGGCCGTGGCCGCGATCAAGCCGCTGGACGCCCTCCTTCTGGGGGAGACGTACGCCTCCAGCATGGGGGTGGACGTCCCTCGCGCCCGTACGCTCCTCATCGTCAGCACCGCGCTCCTCGCGGGCGCGGTCACCGCGTTCTGTGGCCCCATCGCCTTTCTGGGCGTGGCCGTGCCTCATCTGGCCCGAGGGATCATGCGCACTTCCAGCCATCGCGCCCTGATGCCGGGCGTCGTGCTCACGGGCGCGTTGGCTGCGCTCCTGGCGGACATCCTCGCCTCGCTGCCGGGACAGGCCACGGTCCTGCCGCTGAACGCCATCACCTCCCTCATGGGCGCGCCCGTGGTCATCTGGATCATCCTGCGTCGTCAGCACACTCTTTCCACGGAGGGGCTATGAACACGCC
>WGAA01000268.1 GCA_015489285.1 Anaerolineae bacterium
GGGGATGATGTGCTCCTGGGCGTGTTGGCGGCTCTGTGGGCCCTGCGTCGGATGGATGTGCTGGACCTGTTGGCCCCCCTCGTGCGCTCGTTCGCGCTGCCCCACACGACCCAGTTGAGCGCGAGCTGGTTGCACTACGCGCTCGAGGGCGCCTTCTCCGAACCGTGGCACGCGCTGGCCGCGGCTTGGGACCGGGAGGACGCCGCGGAGGTATCGCGGGTGTTGGAGTCCATTCGGGCCATTGGCGCGACCTCGGGGTACTACGCCCTTCTGGGGTTTCTCCACGGCCTGGAACGGTTTTCCCCCGGGGATGGGGGTGAGGAGTCGGGATGAAGCGGGTGTACTTTCTCACGGGGGAGTTTCCCCCCATGCGCGGGGGCATGGGGGATTACACGCGGGAGTTGGCTCGGGCTCTGGCCCGGGAGGGGTGGGATGTGCACGTCATCACCCACGTGAAGGCTCGGCCCCCATCGGGGACCGACGCGGCGCGCGCGGTGACGGTCCACCCCGTGGTGCGGCGGTGGACGTGGCGTGGGGTGGCCTGGGTGATCCACCTGCTCCGGCGGCTCCCCCCCGCGATTCTCCACATCCAGTACCAGACGGCCGCGTACGGCATGCACCCCGCGGTGAACGTGTTGCCCTGGTTGCTGCGCCGCTTGGCCCCCGGCTGGCGTCTGGCCCTCACCTACCACGACCTCCGGGTGCCGTACCTCTTCCCCAAGGCCGGACCGCTGCGCCGCTGGATCACCCTGTTCCCCGCGCGTCACGTGGATTGGGTGGTGACCACGAACGTGGAGGACGAGATGGCCCTGAAGCGGGCGGGCATCCCCTCCACGCGCATCCCCATCGGCGCCAACGTTCACCCCCATCCCGTCTCGCCCGAGGAGGTGCACGCGGCCCGGCAACGGTGGGGGATCCCCGAGGGCGCGTGGGTGGTCGGCTACTTCGGGTTTCTCAACCGCAGCAAGGGGGTGACGGACCTGCTGGACGCGGTGGCCCGCCTGGTGGATACGGGCCAGAATGTGCACCTGTTGATGATGGGGGAACCCCTGGGGGCCAGCGACCCGACGAACCGGGCGTACATGGAGGAGGTGACCGCGCGCGTCGCCATCCTGGGGCTGGAGGACCGGGTCCACTGGACGGGGTTTTTGACGGACCGGGAGCTGTCCGCGGGGTTCGCGTTGACCCACGTCGTGGCCTTGCCCTACCGGGACGGGGTATCCCTGCGCCGGGGGACGTTGCACGCGGCGCTGGTCCACGGCGCGACCATCGTGACCACCCGGCCCCGTCTGCCCATCCCCGAGCTCGAGTCCGCGGTCGAGCTCGTTCCCCCGGGGGATGTGGCCGCGCTGGCCGAGGCGCTGGAACGACTGTTGCAGGACGAGGAACGCCGCGCGTGGCTGGCCCATCGCGCGCGGGAACTCTCCCGTACCTTTACCTGGGATGCCATTGCCCGGCGCCACATCGAAATGTACAGCCGACCAACCCCCTACCCAAATCTTGACCGATTGCCGTAACCGTATATAATGCAGGACAGGAAAGTGCCGACGTAGCTCAATCGGCAGAGCATCCGCCTTGTAAGCGGACGGTTGTCGGTTCGAGTCCGACCGTCGGCTCTCGCCCGTGTGGGTCGGTGTCCCGAGCGGCAAAGGGGGCGGACTGTAAATCCGCTGGCGTAAGCCTTCGCTGGTTCGAGTCCAGCCCGGCCCACCAGGAGGTGCCCAGGTACACACCCGTGTGCCTGGGCATTCTGTGCCCACGTAGCTCAGGAGGCAGAGCAACGCCTTGGTAAGGCGTAGGTCACCGGTTCAAATCCGGTCGTGGGCTCACCGAAAACGCTTGCAGGGGAAGCGCTCGCGCGCCCTGCAAGCGTGTTTTTACGCGATGGGGAGCAGGCCACGCCTCATACCCCCCAGCGCCACCCGAACCCATAGAACACGCAACTTGCAAGGAGAACAAAGGAGGTAAAGGATCATGGCGAAGCAGAAATTTGAGCGGACGAAGCCGCATGTGAACGTGGGGACGATTGGGCACATTGACCACGGGAAGACGACGCTGACGGCGGCGATCACGCGGGTGTTATCGACGAAGGGGTGGGCGAATTTTACGCCGTTTGAGGAGATTGACAAGGCGCCGGAGGAGCGGCAGCGCGGGATCACGATAGCGATTGCGCACGTGGAGTACGAGACGGAGAAGCGGCACTATGCGCACGTGGACTGTCCTGGGCATGCGGACTACATCAAGAACATGATAA
>WGAA01000269.1 GCA_015489285.1 Anaerolineae bacterium
GCCCATTACATGGAGGTGAACTTCGGCATCGCCATCGCCAGCACACGAACGTATTTCTGGACCCTGGCCGCGGTCCTCGTGGCCCTGGGCTCGGGAGCCAGGGAGAGCCGGCCCGTGCCCAGGGCCACGAGGACCGCGGCCAGGGTCCAGAAATACGTTCGTGTGCTGGCGATGGCGATGCCGAAGTTCACCTCCATGTAATGGGCCGCGATGGTGGCCAGCAGGGCCAGCAGGAGGAGATACCGTTCCCGGTCCTCCCGGGGCACCGGGGGCAAATGCCGCGTGAGCCCGACGAACGTCACGTAGAGCACCAGGCCCACGATGAAACCGAAAGGCAACGCCACGCCGAAGAAACGCCAGCTCCCGTCCAGCACCCGCGCGATGAGGACGCTCAACGTTCCCGTGCCGAACCAGGCCCCCAGGAAGAGCCACTTATCCCGCCCCTCCCGGATGAGCCCCAGCCAGCGGAGGACGTAGTAGAAGATGCTCACGAAGAGCCACAGGTAGGCGGCAAATCCCAAGATCCCCGTGCGCACCAGGCTGTCGAACGTCTCGTTGTGGGAACGGTCGGGGGAGGCGTTCCGTTTCTCGATCTGGGCCAGCTCGGGCTGGTAAAACCGGTTGTAAGCCACCCACATGGACTCGGGCCCGTACCCGACGATGGGGCGCAGGGGGTTCACCGCATCGGGATGCATGTCCGGGGGGAAGTTCAGGGGCGCGTGGGGTGCGATGAGTTCCACCACCCCCTGCCAGATGAGGACGCGCACCCGTCCCGTGGGGTTCTTCCGGCTCACATCGAGGATCTTGCCCAGGCGCCCCACGTAAGGCATCTCCCGCAGGGGCTCCAGGGGCGTTTGCGGCAGGTTGAAGACGACGAGAAACCCCGCGGCGAGCAGCGCCAGCCCCACCCAGCCCACGGCCAGAGCCCGATAGGAGCGAAAGCGGAATGCCAGGACGGCCAGGAGGAGGAAGAGGTAGAAGCCCGTCGCGAACCCCAGCGCGGGCCCACGACTTTGGGAGAAGAGGAGGGCAATCAACTGAACGGCCAGGATGAAAAGGTACACCCCACCCAAAATCGCATCCGTGTACCCGCGCTTCCCCTCCGCGTCCCGCAAAATGCCCACGAAGGAGCGGATGACCCGATACAGGGTCAGGAAGATGACCATGATGAGGTACGCGGCGACGAAGATGGCGTTCCCCATGTTCGCCGCGATGCGCTTCTGCACGTCCCCGCCCCAGGGCAAGGGGTCCACGCCGTAGTGCTGCAGGATCCCGTACAGGCTGATGGGCACACTCGTCACCACGACGACGGTGATGAGCCGCTCCAGCTGCTCCCGCTGCCGCAGCTGGCTCAACATGACCGCGAAGAGCACGATGTAACTGTACGTGGTCCATGTCCCCTGGAGACGCTGGTAGGAACCGAAGAAGCTGATGTACGGGGTGACGGAGAGGGCCGTGCTCAGCGCGTAGGAGAAAATGACGAGAAGTGTCGGCGCGACGAGGGGGATCTGCAGGAGACGACGCCCGGCATCTCGCCACGATTCTCCCGGGTGCCGCAGGGACCACCCGGTATCCACCGCCCACACGACCCACGCGGTCCCCGCGATGAAGGCCAACCAGCGTACCAGCTCGATCTTATCCGGCTCGAAGACCCGGTCCGATTGGACGTCGAAGTAAAGTGGAGCAACGACAAGGGCCAGAAGCCACGCGGCTTCCATAATCCCCCGCGCGAATTTCGCCAAACGGGATTCCATGATACACCCTCGGATTGTGAAAAATTTCCGCCCGGAGTGCTTTCGGACTTCCGAGGTCTGCGAGACTTCGGAGGTCCAGAGCCTTCCGTTCGGACACGCGTCCCCGGTTGGGGAAGGCGAAGTTTGTCAGCTCACAGCAATCTGATGATAATGCAAAACAAAGTCCTTGGCAATCGATCGTCGAGGGATTTCCGGGCCTTCGGTACGCCCGGAGATACGATGGATTCGAAAGGCTACACGGAGGAATAGATGCCCTCTTTCGCCCAGCGGTTATTTGCCCGTACGCCCATGGCCCGCTCGACCCGGGCCTACGAGTTCGCGCTGACACACCTGAATCTTCCCCCCACCCCGTGGGTGCTGGACATCGGAACAGGACAGGGATACGGCGCGGCCTTTCTCTCCCGAGCTCTGCCCCAGGCGCGCGTCGTCTCCATCGACGTAAAAATGCAATGCCTGCACTGGGACCGCCTGGAGGTGGGCCCACGCCGTCCGTACATCGTACAGGCCAGCGCGCCGTACATGCCCTTTGCCTGGGCCAGCATGGACGCCATCCTCGCGGTCATGACCTTCCACTGCCTCCCCCAACCCCAACGGGTCCTTGAAGAAGCCGCCCGTCTCCTCCGCCCCGGCGGCCAACTGGTCATCGCGGATGTGGACGGACGCCACTGGATCGCCCGACCCTTCGAGTGGGTCGAGCACCTTTTCATCAGCCCGCTAACCCACGCGTACACCCCGGAAGAGCTGGAAACCATGCTCCGTCGCGCGGGGTTCTCCCGCGTCCACTTCCACAAACGTCCGGGCAAAGAGCGGGGATTCCTCATGTGGGTCATCGCACAGAAGGAGCAGGCATAGATGGCGAAGTCAGACGGGGGCCGCATCATACGAACCTTCCAACGGCGACAGGAAATCCACTCGGCACTGAAGGCCCTGGCCCGCGTGCGGGACGAACGGGAACGGTTGAAGCAGGCCGAGGCCCTGGCCCAGTACGGGGAGGAGATCATCCCCATCCTCCTGCGCTACCTGGACACGACCGATCCCTTCCTGCGTGGGGCCGTGGGGCTCGTCGTCTCCTTCCTGCCGCGAGAAACCATCGCCCCTCGACTGCGTGAAGTCGTCATGAACCCCGCACGCAACGACCAGGAACGCATGACCGCCCTCATGTTCCTGGAACGCTTCCTCGACGAACCCATCGAGGAAAGTGTCTACGCCCAACTGCGGGACCCCCACGCGGTTATCGTCCAATCCCTGCGGGAAGTCGTCACCTACCAGAAGGAATCGCCCGACCTCCTGCTGGAATACGTGAGCCAGCTCCAGGAAGAACCCGTCGAAGTCGCGCTCATGGTCCTCTCGGCCATGTCCCAATTCCCCCCGGAGGAGATGTATCCCCTTCTCCAGCTCCTGGCCCAGGACGTGCGCGAGGAGGTCGCGCTGGCCGTCATCGAAGCCCTGGAGCGGAATCCCCATCCCACCGGCCTGGCCATTCTGGACCTGTTGGCCCACCTGGCCGACGAGCCCATCCGCACCCGGGGCCGGCGCGCGTCCACCAAGATGCGCATGCGTGGGGTCCGCCCCGCGGATCGGCCGGACACCCAATGGCGTACCCTGGTCACTCCGCCGGACATCCACGGGAGCCAGGCCTTCTGGCTCCTCCGCAACAGGGGAGGGCGATATTCCCTCCTCGGTTTGCTCACGAACATGGCCCTGGGCATCCAGTTCGCCTTCTACCTGAACGACGTGCCCGACGGGCTGGTCCCCGAACAACCGGTGGGACAAATACTCCCCGTCGCTATGGGGGACGATCCCACCCAACCTTCGGAGGTGGCCTGGTTCCTGGAAGCTCCGGTGGGCCATGTCCGCCGCTGGCTCAAACGCCTTGTCATGCAGAACTACCACAGCGCGTATCAGCTCCCCGTCTCCTACCGCCATTGGGGAGCCCACTTCTGGTGGGAGACGGCCCACATCCCCGAGGCCACGCTCTCCCTCCCTGCGCCCCGCCCGCCCTCCCTGGAGGAGGCCTTTTTCCTCTTCCGCCATCCCGTGCTGCACCAGTGGTATATGGACTTGCCCCGGGATCCGGAGCAGGAGCGGATGTGGGTGCAACAGGGGCTGGAGTACAGCACGCTCCTCTCCGCCTTCATCGAAGTGAGGGACCGGGTGCCGGCGGATGTGTGGCCGGGCTTGAGTCCCCCCCTGCGGGCCCTGGCCGAATGGATGCTCCTGGCCGGGGAGGAGGAGTTGGCCCAGTTCGCGGTGGACGGCGCGCGGGCCATGGAGGAATTGTCCTACGAGGAGAACCCCTACGCCCAGGCCCTCGTGTTACGTGGGCTGGACATGCTCTTCACGGAACTGCGCCGGGCCCGCGATCACTGGGACGAGTGAAGATTGCGCCTGAGAGTCGGTCCGGAATTCCCAAATATGGGGAACTCCGGACCCCTTACGGGGCCTCGAGGAGCGTCCGCAGCACGTCCCCCTGGGAGGGCGGCGCGGGACGCCATGCCTCCTTTTCCCGGACCAACACGTCGGGCCGCACGTTGATGAGACGTCCGTCGTAGAAGTAGAGGCGCAAGGCCAGGGCCCGGGGCTCCTGCCCCACGAGAAAGCTCCCCAGTCCGTAAGCCCGGATTCCCGTGTTGTCGAAGGCAATCGGCTGGGGGTGTCCCGGCTGGACGCCGATGACCGCGGTCGCTCCCGCTCCGTGAAGCATGTCGAACACCCCGCGCATCTGCGGGCCGGGCACGTCGTACGTGGGCCGCCAGCGCACGAAGAGGATCACCGCGTCATGGGCCTGGGCGAGGCGCTCCACAAGCCAGACCCAATCCTCCACCTGCTGCGGGTCCAGGGGCAAGGGGCCCGGCTCCTCGCGGGTCGCCCACTGGCCCGGCCCCGAGGGCACGCTCGCGCTCACCAGCGCAATCCGATGGCCCGCGACCG
>WGAA01000270.1 GCA_015489285.1 Anaerolineae bacterium
AGGGCGTTCACGTGGACCCGCGGGGGGTGAACGTGTATCGCATCACCACCCGGTCCGGGGCCGTCAAATACGTGGCCTGGGGAACGGGGACGTACCGGGTGCCCGAGGGCGTGACGGAGATGACGTCGGTGGTGCCCGACGCGTCGGGCACGTTCACCTGGCAGCGGGTAACGCCGGGCACGACCCTTTCCTTGAGCGCGATTCCCATCTTGCTGCACTGACCCTCCTCGAGAGCCTCCCGAGATGAGCCTGCCTGATACCGGTGTCGTTGGCTTACTCCGCCCGGCAGTTGGAAACTGCGGGCTCCGTCTGCGAAACCGCCTGCGGCGGTTACGAGTCCCCGGAGGGGGACTTGGCAAGTGAAGCCCGCAACTTGAGTTGCCGGGCACAATGGGTTTACCAACAGTATCGATACCCAGGCTGCTACCGGATCGATCTATCAAAGTTCATCAGGTGCGGGGAGGAGGATTTTACCCTTCGGCCCTGGAGACGGGGATGCGAAGTGAGCGGGCCTTGCACTTGGCGTTGGCGGAGATGTACGTGCAGGGGGTATCGACTGGCGTGCGTTTCCGCAAGGGCTGTTGAAGCGGGGGGGGCGCGGGGTATCTGTTGAAAGACGAGGAGCGAAACCGTTGTCGCCGCGGTGCAAGGTGCGGCGCGAGGAGAAATGGGACTCTCTAGCCCGCGTGTGGCGAAGAAGGTGACACAGCGCGCAATAAGTGGAAAGAAGGCGAAAGAAGAGGCTGCCCCTCTCACCGAGCGGGAGATAGAGGTGTTGCGACTGATGACGCGAGGATCAAATTGCCGAAACTCTGGCTATTACAGAACATACCGTGAAGTTTCACGTTAGCAATATCTACAGCAAGCTCGGTGTGAGATCACGCACGGAAGCTGTTCTTCTGGCTCTCCGGAGCGGGTTAGCAGAGATCTAATGTGACAACCAGCGTTTTAATTCGGCAAGAGCAAGCGGGAGCGTTGGAACCGATGGAGGGCGATCGCGAGAAGGCCGCCATCAATCAGAACCAGCAGGAGCAGCGTGAGGCCGATGGCCGCCCTTCCCGTAACCTGGTGGAGGAGCGGAGCCGACTGCACGAGCCACGTCTGTGGCAGTATCCTGGCCAGAGCAGGGACGCCGAAGCCTATACCCAAGAAAAGGGCCATCAGGGGTAGCCCAAGCATCTGCTGCGCACTACGCACGCTTCGCGCCCGGATGGAGACCAAAGCCCCAAAGGTTCCGATGAGGGCTGCCATCAGCAGAGCACCGACAAGGGTCGTGAGGATGGTAAAAGGAGCCAGCATGACCCCCCGAACCAGGCCCGAAGTAACCAGACTGGCAACGAGGACGAGCAGCGTATAACCCCAAGCATACGTCACTCCGGCCAGCACCTTGCCCACGAAAATCGCATAGTCCGGCAGAGGCGTCGCCAGGAGCGTCTCCAACGTGCCCCGTTCCCGCTCACCAGCGAAGCTATCCGCTATGAAGTTGCTGACCAGGAAAACAGGCAAGAAGGCGATGACAAGGGGCAGGAAACGACTCAACTCCCCTGTAGAGCGAAGCGGCACCAGAACCCCGAAGACGCCTACGAGAAAAACGAACTGAAATAGCGTGGTACGGATACCCTGACCATGCAACCACTCTTTGACCTCTTTCTTCAGTACCAATCCGATGTTCTCCATATATTGCTCCTTCGAACTCGACGCTCTTTAGCCCAGGAGATCGAGCAAAATGCAATCATTCTCTGCTAAAGAAACATTCCCACGATAGGGCCGTCAACGCAAAGACTCTCAATATTTCTTTGCGGCTTTTGCATCTTCCCGTCTTTGCGTTTCCCTGCGGTCGAACTCGACAGCGTTTCCTTTCGTCTGAACAGTGCTACACGCTGCCAGGATCAGCCGGGAACGCCGAAATGTGCGCAGGCTAACCCACAGGCAAAGGTAGTCGACGACCAGCAAGCACAGAAGAACCAACAACGGAGCTCTCTCCAACGCATGCAAGGTCGCGTTCTGCCAGTCTCGCGGAACCACGAAGAGAGTGCTTACCCCGATTATGAGAGCCAACACGAAATAGCTTATAATCTGGTGCGCACTGCGTACACTCTTTGCTCGAATCGAGATGATGGCCCCGATGTCGGCTATGGGGAAGGCAACCAACGGGGCCGCCAGTACCGGGAGAGCGAAAAGTCCGGTGGAGAACCTGATACGGTGCTTCGTCGCCCACAGGGTGATAATCCCGGCGGCAAAAACCATCATGGCTCCCACCCAGGCGTAGACCACCCGGCTGAGGACTTTGCCCACGAAAAGCGCACGGTCGGACAGAGGCGTGGCCAACAGCGTCTCCAGCGTGCCCCTTTCCCGTTCTCCGGCAAACACATCGGAAATGACGGTACCCGCCAATGCCACAGGCAAGACAACAGCCGCCAAGATGGCAACAAAGGCCATTACATCTCCCTTTGCCGTTGCCGGCATGAGAATGCCGAAAATCCCAACGGTAAGGAAAGCCTGCGACAACCACGACCGTGTATCCTGGGCGTTGTACCACTCTTTGAGTTCTTTTCTAAGGACGATGCTAATTTCTTCCACGGCTTTCGCCCCCGTCTTGTCCGTCAGTTTCATCGAGAAGCGCCAGGAAAGCCTCTTCCAAGCTGGCCGTCGTGTGAACCACCTCTTCGATCTCTGCCCCTTGCTCGGTAAGAGCTTTGACTACCGGCGATACTTTGTCACCACGGCGTATCGTCACGTGAAGGGATCCCTTACTCTGGGTCACGCTGATCACCTGCGGCAGTCGGCGTAACGCGTCTACAGCCTGAGGGCTGAAGCCCCGACCGACGATCCGTACTTGAGGCTTCCGGGCACCGGTCCGGAGGCGGTCAGGAGTATCCACGGTGACGAGCTTCCCTTTGTTGATGACCGCTATCAAATCGCACATGCTCTCCGCTTCCGCCAGGTTGTGGGTGGTCAGGAAGACCGTCGTCCCCGACCCCCGGACCAGATTCACGATGTCTTCGCGCAAGGCTGCGGCGCTGGGAACGTCCAGCCCGGCGGTTGGCTCGTCCATGAAAATCAGCGAAGGGCGATGCAGGAGAGCGCGAGCGAAAGCCAGTTTCTGCTTCATCCCTTTGGAATAAGTGTCCACGAAGTCATTCCGGCGCTCCCACAGGCCCAAGTGGGTCAACAGATCACGAATGCGCGCCTTGCGCTGGGTTGCAGGCACCCGATAGGCCGCGGCGAAGAAATCTAAGTTGTCGTAGGCGCTCAGGCGCGTGTAAAGGCCGGGCTGCTCCAAAACCACTCCCACGTGCTCCCGGATGCGGTCTGCCTGGCTCAGGTCGAAACCGAGCACCTTTGCGCTGCCAGCCGTGGGCTCTAACAACCCCAGCAACAAACGGATGGTGGTCGTCTTACCGGCACCGTTGGGGCCCAGGAATCCGAAGATGATCCCCTGGGGAACTTCCAGGTCGAGACGATCCACCGCCCGCAGGCCGTCAAAGGTGCGGGTCAGTCCGTTGGTTACGATTGCTGCTTCCATCTCTCACTCCTCTTTATCTTTCGTTATCGCAAGTCAAACTGCAGAGCATATTATCCTCTGCGGATATAGGGAAGTGAGTCTGTTTGCAGCTTCCTGTTGCCAATAACTGTGATTTTGCTGAGCAACGCTGAGGGTGTATATGTCCAAGCCTTGAGCCGTATCCAGAGAACCAACGGACATCCAGCTTACCTACGAGTAACTCATCGCGCGTGTCGGCGTCCGTCTTAGCATCGGCTCTGGTGCGTCTGCCGTCATCGCCAGGGTATCGATGTACGCCGCCACCTGTCCCGCCCTTTCCCGCGCCTCCGCTACCGGTCGCGGTTCAGGGGTACCAAGTCATCCACGGTGACGCCATAACGTGCGACAATCTCGGCCAGGGTGTCGCCCATACGTCGGGCAATGGCCCGGGAGAAGAAGCTGTACGGGTTGTACGAGGGGAAGCCCAGGCGCGGGACACACCGGCCCACGGTGGAACGCTTGCTGCGGGCCTTCAAGGGCCTGAATCTGAACATTTTGTCACGGGGCACTCGGGAGATCTTTCATGTAACCCCTCTTTTCGGCTTACAGAAAGAGACCCTATATTTGTATAAGATTAGTAGAACTGGGAGAAGTCTTTGTTATAATCGAGAAACTTCTCTACCGGTTCCGAAATAAATTGTACCAGAACTTTGACAATCGAGCTAATTCAACGATGGGCTTGACCGATGCCTGAATGGGAGCACGGATGCTCGCACCGTGGTGGAGTTGAGCTCGCATCCCCTGTTCAGGCCAAGGCACGCCAGCCTCTACAATAGTGCATAGCTCTTTCTGTAAGAATGGTGAGCAGGTGTTACCCTTGGGGGGTGGTCTGCAAGGCCAAAACCAAAAGATTTCCCAGAAAAGAGAAACACCATGCCCCAGCAACAGTGGTGAGCATCTTTCCCAACGGGGCCTCCTGCCTGCGCTTGATTACGGTCCTGAAGGAAAGACCGTCTTCCGTTATGATACGGCCCCTCACCATCCACATCTTCCCACTTATCCTTATCACAAACACGACGCTAAAGGACGCGTATTGGAGTCCGAGCCGGTTTCGTTGCAAGAAGTCCTCAAAGAAATCGCCCGCTATTTAGAGAGCGAGTAAATCCATCGCAAAGTCTTCGTCCCGCAATCCCTCCTACGCGCGTACACGCCAACGTCGAATCCACCAGAGGAGTCGGAAGAGCAGGCGCCGGCCGCGGGAAAGGCGCTGCACCCGGTGCACGGGAGGTCCGCCCCTGAGCGCATCGCGGATGTGCTCCCGTGCGAAGGGGGATAGGCGCAGGGGCAGGTGGTGTGGGTCGAACCAGCGAACGGTTACGGCTTCCCAGCCACGCCGCTCCGGGGAGCCGCCGATGACCGTTCCCGCGTAGATGCGGGCGATGTCCCCACCGTTGGGGTGGTCGGGCCGGACGTATTCTCCCACCAGCCGCCGGACGACGACCTCGTACCCTGTTTCCTCGCGTGCCTCGCGCACGGCTGCCTCTGCGAACGTCTCCCCGGCCTCGACCCGGCCTCCGGGCAAGGCCCAGAGGTGCACATCGTCCCGCAGGATGAGGAGGACGCGGCCGTCGTCATCGGTGATGACCATCCCTGCCGATTGGGTGGGCATAGGCTTGTTCCTCCCGGGTTTGAGGGGACCGCTCAGCGGTGGATTCCCATCGCTGCCAGGATGGCGTGAGCCCGGTTACGGGAGGCTTGGGCTTCAGCAGAACGCTCGGGCCAACTTTCATAAAGGCGGGCCAATTCCTGCCAGCCCAGAGCTTCCTCATAGCGCATCCCCAGCTCCTGGGCCAGGGCGATACTGCGGCGCAGGGCTTCTTCCGCCTCCTCCCAACGCCCCTCAGCACGATAAAGGAGTCCCAAGGTGCGATTGACATTCGCCTCGACCAGTTTGATGCTTTGCTCTGTGGCGATAGATTGCGCCTGACGACAATACCTCCACGCGGCGTCCCGCTTTCCCTGGGCGAGACGGACCTCGGCCAATAGCCGATACACATCGGCCAGAAGCCAGCCTCTGCTGTCCAACTGTTCCAACACGCGCAGGCTTTCTTGCAGCGCCCTGTCCGCGCTCTGCCAATCGCCCCGGTTGACCGCGACCTGGGCCAAGTTGCGCCAGGAGAGGGCCACACCCAAAAGAAAGCCTGTCCGTTGCCAGGTCCGTAGACACCGGCGAAACTGGGTCTCCGCCTCGTCCAGACGCCCCTGAAGAAGGTACAGTTCCCCCAAATTATTCGCAACCGTCGCCTGCTGGTCGACGAACCCTATACGGGTGGCGATCTCCAAGCTGTGGAGGTACATCCTCTCTGCCCGGTTCAGGTCGCCCAGGTAGTAATAGACGGCCGCGAGGCTGTTGCTTGCCATGGATTCCTGGCGCAAATCCCCCAGGCGCTTGCACAGCTCCAGGCTCATCTCGTAATCCTTTACCGCAGTGCGCAGATCCCCGGCTCCCGTGTGAATCGTGCCCAAGAGCCTGTACGCGTGGGCCTGCTCGGGCAGGGCCCCTATGCGCTCGGCGATGTCACGCGCGGTTTGGCATTGCTCCAGCGCCTCGTGGATTTGACCACGCCGATAAGCAATTCCCGCGGCCAGCAGGAGAACACGGGCCAGCTCGGGGGAATCCTCCCCTTGTAGACGCTGTTGGGCTCGGTCGAGCCAATCCAGGGCCACATTGTACTCCCCCTTATCCACGTGGATGCTCGCAATTTTGCGGTATATGTCGGCCACTCGGCGCTCGTTCCCCTTATGCCGCAGCCAAATTTCCAGGGCGCTGGAATAGGCCTCCAAAGCCTGGGCGTAGGACCCCATGCTGTGGTGGATATCCCCGCGGTACTCGTGAATGCGCACCCGTTCCTCCTCGTCCGCATACGTCAACAAACGCTCATAGAGGGCAAGGGCCTGTTCGTTTTGGTAATTCAATCGCGCCTGGTCTGCCGCTTTGCGCAGGTAAAAGCGCGCCTTATCCGCGTCCTCCCCTTGCTCGAAATGATAGGCCAGATCCGCGTAATAAGGGGTAAGATCCTCCTTGTGGACGGCCTCGATGGCGGCTCCGGCACGGCGGTGTAGCCGGCGTAACCGGTCACGCATCTGCATGTGATAAGCCACGTTGCGCAGCATGGGCTGCAAGAACACATAATGCACCTCATCGAGGGGACGCCATATGCGTTCCGTCTCCGCGGCGCGAACAAGACTGGGCAGGGTCGAGGGGCGCTCCACCATATGCGCGAGCACGGGGTACTCGAACTCCTGCCCCAACACCGACGCGGTCTGAACGACCTCCCGCACGGGCGGAGGGAGCTGGTCCAACCTCGACGAGAGGACCGCGTCCACCGTCGTGGGAACGTCCCCCAGGTGGGGTTTGGCCAGGGTGAGGGCATCGGGTAACTCATCCGCGAGGACAAAGGCCCCCCGTTCCCGTAAGTACTGGATCAGCTGTTCCAGGAAGAGGGGGTTCCCGCCGCTGGTTTCGTAAAGGAACCGACCGGCCTCCTCGGTAAGGGGCCGTCCCAGGAGGGATTCGGCCAGGGTTTGCGTTTCCTCCTTGGAGAAGGGGAGAAGGCGTATCTCCGTCCACAAGTTGGATGAGGCCGCGGGCAGATTTGCGCCGCGCGCGTCGGTCCGCGCGCTCACGAGCACGGCCACCGGCCAGGAGGCGAGCTCGGTGGTCATGCGCTCCAGCAGCGTGAGGGAGTCCCGGTCCAGATGGTGGCCCCCGTCCACTTCCACGATAAGGGGGCGGAGCAAGCTCAACGCCTTGAAGAAGTTGATGAGCGCGAGCAGCGTATTTTCGAAGCGGAGCTCCGGTTCCAGCTGTTCGTACAGCGTGTCCTCGCGGTGCAATCCCACGAGAGCGGCAAGCATGGAGGCGGTGCGTTTCAACTCCGCCGCGATGTTCTGACCCGTCTCATCGTGGGGGAGCGAACGGAGGAGGTTGCGGAGCGCGCGCTCGAAGGCCGTCCAGTTCTCCTCCGGTGAATGGTCGGGACTTTGATGGAAGTAATGGCGTAATGCGTGGACGAAGGGGTTGAGTGAAGAACGCAGGATGTCATCCACCGGGCAGTGGAGCCAGAAGAACGTGTGTTCCGCGCTCAACCGACTCCGCAGCTCTGCCAGGAGTCGGGTTTTGCCGATACCCGCTTCCCCGTACACGAGGATGTACCGGGAGCCCTTCTCCTGTTCCCACAGCGGATGCAAGGCCTCCTCCAACCGCTGTAACTCCTTGTCCCGTCCTACAAAGGGGGACGGTTCCGCCGAGGGCGTGAGTCCTGCACGTCGGCCCAACAGGCGGTACATGAGGATGGCCCGGCGTTTGCCCTTGACGTGCCGTCGTCCCAGGGTGGCGAAAGTATAGCGGGATTTGGCCTCACGGTACACGCGGGCATCGGTAAGCACCTGTCCCCAACTCGCGGAGGTCATCAACCGTGAGGAGAGGTTGACCACATCGCCGATGGCCGTGTACTCACATCGAGCCCGTCCGCCGACAAAGCCCGTGTACGCGGTCCCGAACGTCATCCCCGCTCGCCAGGGAGGACGGGGTGCCCGTTCGCGCAGGGCCAAAAGGAATTCGACGGCACGTTCCACGTTGTTCTCGTGGGCGATGGGGGCACCGAACAGGACGAGAATGACGTTGCCCTTGTCGCCGAAGTCCACCTTGTTGAAATACCCCCCGTAGATCTCGCTCAGGGCCATGACCTGGGAGACGAAATCGTCCAGGGCGGATGGGGTATCCGGTTCCTGGAAGGAGATGAAGACACTGCACACGTTGCGGAATTCCGCGGGGAGGGTCAAGTGCAGAATACTTTCGGGCACGAAGGGGGTCAGCTGTTCCTCCCGTAGGGGAGGCAATTCCCCCGCCTTTGGGGGCAGGTCGTACGCGTGGTCCAGGAGGCGATGCGTATCTTCGACGGCTTTTCCCCGTACATGAGTTGAGATGAGGGGCCAGAGCCGGGCGCTTGCCATAATGTGACCGGCACGGGCACGAGCTTCCGCGTGGGCGCTGCCGTCCACGGCCGGACCGCGAAAGTAAAACGTGCGCGTGTGGTCGTGTCCCAAAATACCCCATTCCACCCGGCCCACATCCAGGCCGACCTTCACCGCGAGGGAGAACGTTCCCAACCGGGTGAACAAGCGGCCGCGTTGGCTCATGATATCCTGAATGTTGAAAGCGGCCACCACGGCTTGGGGAACGCTATCGTCGGTGTTGATGGGAAAAAGAGCGGTAAACGCATCCCCCGCGAAGGTGGAGACAAACCCCCCGCGGGCGTACACTTCAGCAATGATGGGGTCGAAAATGCGGTTGATGACATCCGTGAGGACCTCGATGCCCTCGCGGCCGTACTGGATGAGCACATCGCTCAGGGAGGAGAAGCCGGAGACATCGATGAACATGGCCACGGCATCGAAGTGGCCGTGGAATCGTCCGGCCTCATAATTCTGCACAATCCAATGGGGGACCAACCGTCGTAGCGTCATCGTTTTTCCCGCGCCCTTATCCCCTCCTCTCGTTCTGCTCACCTGCAAGGGGTGGGGGAGAGCCGAAATGCAGGTTCCCGACCACTCTCGTGGTATTATAACCCGTGTCAGGAGGGAGAAGAATTTCCCATCTCCAAACCAAGGAGCGTACCATGAGCGACGTAGTGGATTACACCGTTATCGGTGACGACTTGCAATTGGTAGAGGTGCACCTGGATCCCGGCGAAGGGGTTCAGGCGGAAGCGGGTGCCATGCTGTACATGACCGCAGGGGTGGAGATGCAAACCACCACGGGCGGCGGTTTGCTCAAAGGGCTGAAACGGGCGTTGGCCGGGGAGAGCTTCTTCATCACAACGTTCACGAATCGAGGGCGGGAAAAGGCGACGGTGGCCTTTGCGGCCCCTTATCCGGGAAAAATCATCCCCGTCAACCTGGCAGAAGTGGGCGGTGAATTCCTCTGCCAGAAGGATTCGTTCCTTGCGGCGGCCTCCGGCATCGACATCTCTATCGCCTTCACCAGGCGGTTGGGGGCAGGATTGTTCGGCGGGGAGGGGTTCATCCTCGAGCGCTTGCGGGGGGACGGTTTGACCTTCCTCCACGCAGGGGGGACCATCATCGAGAAACACCTGGGGCCGGGGGAGCATTTGCGCGTCGACACGGGATGTCTCGTGGGCTTTGCCCCATCGGTCCAATACGACATTCAATTCGTCGGCGGGTTCCGCAATGCCCTCTTCGGCGGTGAGGGGATCTTCCTGGCCCGCCTCACCGGCCCCGGTCTGGTCTACCTGCAGAGTTTGCCCTTCTCCCGCCTGGCGGACCGCATTTTCGCGGCCAAGCGGAGCCCCCGGGGCGAGCGTAAAGGAGTGGGGGGCATAGGAGGCCACGTCCTCGGTTCCCTGCTGGGTGGAGACACGGACTTTTAGGGGGCCTCAGCGTCCCCCGGGGGTTCCCCGTGCATTTGAGGGGCGCGGACGCGTTCCAAGGCGAGGACATCGCCCACACGGGTACGTGTGCTCGCCACCGTCCCCGCGGGGACTTCGATGACCGCGTGAGCTTTGCCGCGGATTCGGCCGAATCGCCAGGGCCGCAGGTCTTCGTCGACGTCGATGACCCGCCAGGCGGCGTCCACGTACACCACGTCGATGGGGAAGCGCATCCACCAGGTGTGGACGCCCTTGCTGGGCACGATGACGAGCCCCTCTCCCGGCGCCAGTGACCTTCGTCCCATCAATCCCAGAAGCCGGGAGAGGAACGTGTCTGCCAGGCGGCCCCGGGTGATGAGGTATGTCTCCCGGGTGATATTGCGTACCCGGATCATCGCCCCCTCACATTGGGCAGGCCGAAAATGTCCGGTGGCAGGTGGACGTTGTAGTCGGCCAGGCGTTCCACCAATCGGGGCCGGATGCCCGTAGGACGGAGCTCTCCGATGATCTTCCCCCTCTCGAACCCCTCGATCTCGAAGGTGAAAATGTCCTGTAGCAGGATGGTGTCCCCCTCCAACCCGACGACCTCTGTCGCTGCGACCACCTTGCGGGAACCGTCCCGCAGGCGGGACACGTGAATGACCAGGTCGATGGCCGAAGCGATCTGCTGTCGAATGGCCCGCAAGGGGAGATCCATCCCGGCCATCAGGACCATCGTTTCCAGGCGGGAGAAGGTATCCCGGGGCCCGTTGGAGTGCAACGTGGTCATGGAGCCATCGTGGCCGGTGTTCATCGCCTGGAGCATGTCCAGGGCTTCTCCTCCTCGCACCTCCCCTACGATGATGCGATCCGGGCGCATGCGCAGGGCGTTGATGACCAGGTCCCGGATGTGGATGGCCCCTTTGCCTTCCACGTTCGGGGGGCGGGCTTCCAAGCGCACCACGTGTTCCTGTTGGAGCTGGAGTTCGGCCGCGTCTTCGATGGTGATAATGCGCTCGTTGGACGGGATATATCCGGAAAGGATGTTGAGCATCGTCGTCTTCCCTGAGCCCGTTCCTCCGGACACAATGATGTTCGCCCGTCCCTTCACAACGGCCTCCGCGAAAATGGCGAAGTCCCGGGTGACCGAACCGAACTTGATGAGGTCCTCCATGGTGAGACGGCGACGGAAGAACTTGCGGATGGTGATACAAGGGCCGTTGAGGGAGAGGGGTGGGATAACGATGTTCACGCGGGAACCGTCGGGTAACCGGGCATCCACCATGGGGGAGCTTTCATCCACTCGACGTCCCAAAGGGGCAACGATGCGCTCGATGATGCGCATCACGTGGTCTTCGTCCACGAACTTGATGGGGGTCAACACGATATGCCCTTGCCGTTCCACGTAGATCTGGTGGGGGCCGTTGACCATGATCTCGGTGATTGTGGGGTCCTCGAGGAGGGGTTGAATGGGGCCGTATCCCAGGATCTCCGCCACGATGAGGGTGAGCAGGCGTTCTCGTTCCCTGCGGGTGGTTACGATGTGTTTTTCCACCAGCGCGCGTTCCAGTATGGGGCGAATGATGCGTTTGCCCTCCTCGATTTGCCCCATTTGCAGGCGTACCCCCTGGCGCAGCAGTTCCTCTTGAACGTATTGCCGTACAGCATCGAAATACGGGGGCAGGGCATAGGCCTCCAGGTCGGCAACCAATGCCGCGGGCCCGGTGGGCTCCAGGGGCTCCTCACCGGGTTTGGCGGAAGGGGTGACCTTGGGCGACTCGGGTGTCTTTCGGAACAATCCCATCCCTCACACCTCCTCATCGACCGTCGAGTCCTGAGAACAAATCCGCGCGTAACCACACGGGGTCCCAGTCCTCGTACGTGTTCCGACTGATGTTATGGGGGTGACTGCCGTCCGCGTTCATCACCCAGATCTGAGGGTGACCGGTAACGCGGTTGGACCAGAAGGCGATGTACTTTCCATCCGGGGACCAGGTGGGGCTTTTATCCCA
>WGAA01000271.1 GCA_015489285.1 Anaerolineae bacterium
AAGAGGCGTTAGGCCGTCCCGTGGAATCCGTGTTCCGGCACATCGACCCGGAGCCCATTGGCTCGGCCTCCCTGGGACAGGTCTACGCGGCAGAGCTCCCCGACGGCTCCGAAGTCGTCGTCAAGGTGCAACGGCCCGGGATAAGGCACACCATCGAGGTCGATTTGGAAATCTTGCAAGACTTAGCGGCCATAGCCCAGGAACGTACTTCCCTTGGAGAGGTGTACAACCTAGTGGAAATCGCCGAGGATTTCGCTTTCACCCTGCGCAATGAGTTGAACTACGTGCGCGAGGGGCGCAACGCGGACCGGTTCCGCGAGAACATGGCCGAACTGCCCTTTGTCTACGTTCCCCGGGTCTACTGGGAGTTCACCAGCGAGCGGGTTCTCGTCCTCGAACGCATCCGGGGCATCAAGATCGACGATGTGGAAGCCATCCGAGCGGCCGGCATGGATCCCGGCCGCATCATCCTCCACGCTGCGGACATGATCGTCAAGCAGGCCCTCATCGATGGCTTCTTCCACGCGGATCCCCACCCCGGGAACTTTTACGTCCTACCGGGCCACACCATCGCCATGGTGGATTTCGGCCTCGTTGGCTACCTGAGCGTCCGGGTACGGGAGGATCTGGTTCGTCTCTTCGTCGTCTCCGTGCTCCTGGACTCAGAAAGCATTGTCGATCAGCTCATTCGCATGAGCGCCGCCCCGGCGGGGGTCGACCGGGAACGGTTGAGGAGGGATGTGGAGCGCATCCTCATCCACTACTATGGACTCCCCTTGAAGTACATTCGCGCCCGCGAGGTCATCAACGATATCCTTCCCATCATGTACCGACACCATTTGGCCCTGCCCCCCGACCTGTGGCTTTTGGGAAAGACGCTGATGATGTGGGAAGGTCTGGCGTACACCCTGTACCCGGATTTCGATTTCTTCGCGGTGGCCGACCCTTACGTTCGTCGCTTTCTCAAGCAGCTCCGAAGTCCTAAAGTAGTGGTGCGTCGAGTAGGCACATTGGCCACCCAGTGGGGCACCCTCTTCCTGGAGACACCGCAACACATCCGGCCCCTGCTTACCGCTTTGGAGCGCGGTCAATGGACCCTTCAGGTCCGTCAGCAAATGGAACGGTCGTATCAGGCCTACCTGGACCGCATGACAAAACGCCTGGCCATCAGCATCCTTTTGGCCGCGTTGGTCATCGGCTTGGGAGGACTCATCCCCGCCTTGGATCTCCGTTGGCCCTGGCCTTTGAGCACCTGGCTTATCCTGCCCGGCTTCCTCGTGACGTTGGTGCTGAGCCTCTGGTGGCTTTGGAGTGTCCTCCGGTGACCGGGATTACCAGGGCAATTCCTTCCCCTCCCACGTGAGGAAGCGGCCGCTGTCCGAGAGGGTGGCCTTTTCGAGAACACGAAGAATGCCCGCGGCGGATTCATCGGGGAGTAGCGGGGCCGCGGGTCCCCCCATATCCGTGCGCACCCAACCCGGGTGCATCAGGAGGACGATGATGCCCTTGGGCCGCAGTTCGAAGGAGAGGACGCGGCTCAACATGTTCAAAGCCGCCTTGCTGCCACGGTAGCTGTAGTACCCCGCCCCACTGGCCATCGCAATGGAGCCCATCATAGAGGTCATCTGGCAAATCAGGGGTTGACGGCCCCGTTCTAACAAGGGAAGGAAGTGCTTCACCATCATCATGGGGCCTATGGCATTGACCTGAAAGGAGTGGATCAGGTTCTCCGCCGGCAATGTGGCAATGCGCTCGTTCTCGTAAAGGACGCCGGCGTTGTTGATGAGCCAATCCACCCGGTCGGTCAACGCCCTCACCTCATCCCGAGCACGCACGATCTGGGACTCGTCCCGCACGTCCAAAGGAATCACGTGCAAGCGGTCGGGGTAGCGCTTGAGGAGCTCGTGAAGGGACCTCGCTTGCTCGGGACGTCGGGCCGTCGCGAACACCCGATGGCCTTGGTCCAGCAAACGTCGGGTCAGGGCCAACCCAATTCCTCGATTCGCACCGGTAACTACGATATGACGTTCCATCGTGCGTCCTCCTTAGACCAACCTGGGCACTCGGACACCCTTTGCCTGTACGAAAGCGTTCGGAAATGCATAGGGCTTTACGCACGGGGCTAAAGACCCCGTGCCACATCGAAGCGAAGGCCGCTGGAAGCGGCCTAAAGGGAGCCCCCGACCCAGACTTCGGAAGTCTGCGAGACTTCCGAAGTCTGGCGTACCCCGGCCTGCTGGGGTTCGCACGGTGCTGAACCGCCCGGCGTTACGCCGGGAAAATCCCGGGTTTCCGAACGCTCTCCTGCACGATTATACCGTCATGGATGTGGGGGGACAACGACGGGAGGCGTCCAATACTCGAAGGCTTCCGGGCGCACCTCTATGGCGTTGATCACCGTAATGACCCCCTTCTGTCGTCGGGCGATCTCCTCGGCGGCTCGCTTGACCTCTTCCGAGGGCACCACCCCGGAAAGGGTGACGAC
>WGAA01000272.1 GCA_015489285.1 Anaerolineae bacterium
GGCTGGAAGGAGATCATCAGGGTGCGCAGGGAGTAGGTCGCGCGCCAGCGGCGTCCCGCCTTCCCTTCACCCTTCTCCATTTCCCGCCCCAGCTCGGGGTTGATCAAACCGCACTCGGTGCCGAAGCCCGTCTTCGCTACCGAAGTACCCAACAGAATACCGACGATGATGAGCAGGATGATGTTGGGCACGTTCTTGCCGACGGAGAGCATGTTCTTGTAGATCTTCGTCTTCTCCAGGCTATCGGCCCAGCCCATGCGCACCGCGTAGTCGTTCCCCGCGAAAGTGGTGTAGAGCACCACCGCAAGGACGAGGAGCAAGAAGGCGTAGAGGACCAGGCGGAGGACCGGATTGCTCGGCTTATCCGAGTAAGTGAGACCATCGCCCCATCCCAGATCCTTCACCTGCTCCACATACCACTTCGTCTCCTGGCTCTTGAAGTACTGGGAGAGGTTCAGGTTGCGCAAGATGACGAACCCGACGAGCGCCCCTATCGTGGCAGACAACATCACCACCCAGCTCTTCAGGTTCATCGCGGCCCAACCGCCCAGCAGGTGGTGCAGCGTACACCCACCGGCTACACGGGTGCCCCACGCGAAGAGGAAGGCGCCCAGCGCCGTGGCAATGAGAGTCCCCTTGGGGTAGCGAGGCCACGTGCGCAGCTCACCCTCCAACCAGGCCATCACAAACGCGGCGATAAGCGCACCAATAATGACCCACTGAATGGCCGGCTGATAGTCGGGCTTGGTGGCAATAAGGCTGTGACCAAAGAGGGTCGTCTCCGTGTTGGCCAACATGCGGGCCATACCGCTGGTCACACCTACGAACTTGTGCTTGGGATGCCCAAGAGGGATGAACAAGTAATTGATAATCTCCGCCAGTGCCGTCAGCAACCCTGCAGTCCACCATGGCCACTGCTTCCGCAACCAGCCGACATTGGCATACCCGTTACGCAAATTGACAGCCATACCGTCTCCTCCTTCTGACGGAATTGGGGGATGAAATCCGAACCACCGGGCAACGTGGCTCCACTCACTCATTATAGAAGCGATATAAGAGGTATCAAGACCCCTTTCCTTATTCCCACTATAAGCTATAACTTATGGCTCCAGGGAATTTGCCTTGAACCCGCTTATAGTGTATCCTCTTGGGAACCTGAGAGCAGGTTCTCACACGAACGCACCAACCCACAAGCTGAGAGAACACCCATGCTGAGCCTATATCAACTGCGTATCTTCCTCACCGTGGCAGAAGAGGGGAACCTCACGCGCGCTGCGGAACGCCTGTACTTGACCCAGCCCGCCGTGAGTCAACACATCCGGGCCCTGGAAAAACAGATGGGAGTCGCACTCTTCCAGCGGGGACGCCGGGGAATGAACTTAACACCGGCCGGGGAGGCGCTTGTGGGGTACGCACAACGCATTCTACGCCTCTCGGTGGAGGCCCATCAAGCCGTCCTGGCAGCCAGCTCAGAGGCTTCAGGAGAACTTTATGTCGGGGCCAGCCCGGGGGCAGGCCCGTGTTTGATGCCCGCCTGGATTAAGTCCTTCCACGAGCATTACCCTAAGATGATCATTCACCTGAAAACGGGGCCCACTCCTGCTATTGTGCGCTTTTTGACCCGAGGAGACGTGGAAATCGCCATTGTGGAAGGGGAAGTCCACAGCACGGAATTCAACATCACCCCCCTCTGGGACGAGGAGATCGTCATCGTCGTTGGTAAAGGGCATCCCTGGCAGGGCAAAAAGGAGGTCAACCCGGAAGATCTCCACCAGCAACCCTTTATCGTACGAGAGCCCGGCAGCCTCACACGGACGTGGGAAGAACAGACATTAGCCCATTACGGTATTACGCCCCGCATCGTGGCCGAATTCGACAGCCCCCTCACCATCAAGCGCGCGGTCCAATCCGGCCTGGGAATCGCGCTCCTGCCCCGATTCGCCATACGCCAGGAAGTCAAGGACGGTCTCCTATACCCCTTGCGTCTCAGCAACGACATCCTCTACCGCACCCTCAAACTCCTCTGGACGCCGGAAACCCTCCACAACCCGGCTGCGAAAGCCTTCCTGCAAATTCTGTCCACGGAATTTCCCCACATCAGCGTGCAGATTCTGGGAATGGCCCACAAGGGGGGAAAACGCCCTCACCACACGGCAAGGACCGCAGTCGCCAGAAAGTAATCCCCTATGGGACCACGCGCACGCGACTCAGGTACAGGAAATTCCGCCCGTCGGGCAACCTCAAACGCTTTCCCGTGTCCGGACGATACCACCCGATCTCGATCTCGTACAACCCGGGAGGGGTATCCTCCTTCAAGTGAAGAGTGTAGGTCTCCGCGTACACCTTTCCCACCTCCCACGCATGGGTAGGTACCCGAGGGGCCTTATCCTGCTGCCCCCAAATGCGTTGAGGGGGCTCGAGCACGTGGGTGAACACGACGTAATCGTGGTTCATGGAGGCAAGGCATTGCCAGTACAACGTTATCTGCAACGTGTCCCCCGGACGCAAACGCCTCGGGTGGATATCGAAGCCGACGAGGGCGATGCGATCGCCGAAAACGAAAAAGGAGGGGTTAGGGTAAGGACCGGGGTTGGATTGCAGTACCCAGCTTCCCAGGGACACATGATCCTCCCCCAGGCCGGCAGGGGGTAACCGCTCCATCGTCTTCAGATCATAAAACCCCATTTCCATGTGCAATCGAGCCGGAGTCACCGCCGTCTCCGGAATGTGCAGGCGAACCGGTTCCTCCCAGCGGGCGTGAGGAGGAACCCGGGGCATGTCCAGGAGCCCTAAAAAGGGGTAACGGTCCTCCTGGGCGAGAATGATCCCCACGTCATCGACCAGGTGGACGAACAAACTCCAGGGACGGGTGGTCCCCTCTAAGCGCTCGAAATAGAGCCGGATATCCACGTCCTCGCCCGGGTGCACCGTGGAAGCCTGCGGGAGACGATACCCCAGTAGGCGAACCACATCGTCAAAAGCCACCTCCGCGCGCTCCACGTCCGAAGGCAGTGACTCCACACGCACCCGATCCGGGTTGTACACCGGGGCAATCCACAGGGGTGGCGCCAGGAAACCGAGGAGGGCCAGGAAGGCGAGGGGCGTCCACGCCGTCCCCACACGCAACCAGCGGTGGGGCCACCGTTGGGCCCACCACTCCCATCCGGCCCACCAGATGAGTCCGATAGGGGCCAAGGCGGGGAACATCAGCCGCCCCTGAGAGGCCAACGTCTTCATCGTCCACCGGACCAGCGCGACGAACACGGTGGCAATATACCCTACGATTGCCCCCCACGTCTGTCGGTCCAGCACCTTCCTGCGCCAGCGGGAGAAGAGAAAAGCCAGCCACCCGATGCCAACAACAAGGGTCCATCCGTCCAATAAAGCGTAAACCCACCCGGGCATGAGCACATTCATCCCGCCGAAGACCCCCCAGAAGGCCCGTCGAAATCCCTCCCCCTCCCGCAAGAGGTCCTGCAAAGACGCGTGGCGGCGCCCCACAATGTCCAGCATCACGTTCAGCCCCGTAGGATCGTGGTACAACTGCCAGTTCCTCCAAAACCACCAGCCACTGCCCACGAAGAGGAGAAGGAGGAAAAGGGCCAGATAGCGCCACCGGCGCGTGCCCGCTTCCGCGGAGAACAGGAGGGCCAGTGCCGCCCAGGGCCACAAGGTCAAACCGCTCAACTTGGTCAACGCAGCCATCGCGCTCAGACCGCCCAGGAGGAGCACCCCCTTGTACGTGGTCCCGCGTTTCCACACCCGGGCGCTTAGGGCGAGGACGAGCGTGGCGAGAGGGGTGATGAGGGCGTCGTTGGAGACGGCGCTGTTGATGAAGAGGAACATGGGGTTGAAGGCCACGAACGCGGCCACGGCCACCGCCCATCCAGGACGAGAGGGGAAGAGTTCACGGGCCAGCCACGCAGCCCCCCACACGGCCAGGGCCCCCAGGAGCACGGAAACGAACCGCCACACGTGAATGGTCAGCACCATCCCCGACCAAGGGAACGCCTGCCAGGGGCCGTGCAAAGCCAGATTCCGGTTGGCGATTTGCGTCGCGTCCCCCAAGTTCGCGTGGGGATTTCGCGGACACGCGGCATCGAGGCGCTCGAGGGGCAACCCCAAGCCCCGCGCGATTTGGGCTTGCAGCCAATAGTACAGGGGGGGTTGACTTCCCTCCTGACGCCAGGAGGTTTCCCGGCCCGGCTGTTGTACGGGCAAAGCCCCTCCCTGCGCAAGGTGCACGACGAACCCCAAATGCCAGTACTCATCGGAGGACTCGCAAATGGGGTTCAGCACACTATGCCACGTTCCCAGGAACAAGTAAGCCACCAACACCCATATCAGAGCCCGTCGCCGCACCCGTCCCTCCATGAGCTATGGTCCCTCGAAGATGGGCACAGCCGCGTCGGGATAGGTTTCCCCTCCGGGCGAAACACACGCCAAACGCGCCTGTGTATCCCAGCGGTACAGACCCACCACAATACGGGCCACCCGTTGCTCCGGCGGCACGTTCAAGCGGTGGGGATCACGAAAAGGGTGGTGGGGTTCCCACCAGGATGTAGGATACGCCCCGTACAGGGGATGTGTGTCCTCCTGCGCTACCATGTGCCCATCCTTCCCGTAAGCGTGTACGAAAACGACGTAATTATACCGGATAGGGCGCACCGTGTCCCAAACGAGGTCCACATGAATCTCCCTCGAAGACCGCAAAACCCGTGCCTCTCGCAGGCGTATACCCCTATCCCAGAAGGCCAGCGGCGGACCGGCGGGGGAGGCGGGCTGAGGTTGGTATACGGGCCCGATGACGCCCACGATAGTGGCCACATTCAGGGCAGCCCATACGCCCACCAGGATACTCCCTCCCACACGTCGCCACGAAAGCGGCCAGAATTGATACGACCCCCAGGCCACCAAGAGGAACAGGGGCGTTCCCAGGACCAGGAGATAACGAGGGGCATCGATGTAATAC
>WGAA01000273.1 GCA_015489285.1 Anaerolineae bacterium
GAGACCAGGGGGTGCCTTGCCATACGCTACATCACCCACGTGCGGTACAGGCGGGCCGTCTCCTCCGCGGTGCGTTCCCAGGAGAAGCGCGCGGCCTGGGCTCGTCCCGCCTCCCGCATGGCCTCGCGCGCGTCCGCGTCCTCCAGGCACGCGGCGATGACGTGGGTCATCTCCTCCACGTCCAGGGGGTCGAAGTAGCGGGCCGCGCGGCCGCCGACTTCGGGGAGGGCGCCAGCGCGGGAGGCGACAACGGCCGCGCCGCTGGCCATGGCCTCCAGCACGGGCAGACCAAAGCCCTCGTACAGGGAGGGGAGGACGAAAAGGGTCGCGCCCGCGTAGAGCGCGGGGAGATCCTCGTCGGGCACGTATCCGAGGAGGAGGACGCGCTCGCGCACCGGACTCCGAGCCCATTCGCGGAAGAAGTCCTCGTAGAGCCAGCCCTTCGCGCCCACGATGACCAGGGCATCCACCAGACCCCGGGCGTGGACGTCCGCGAAGGCCCGGAGGAGGCGAACCAGGTTTTTGCGCGGTTCCAGGGTGCCCACGGTCAGGAGGTAGCGGGGGGGCAAGCGGTAGGTCTCCCGTACCCGCCGGATGAGAGAGGGAGGTGGGGGGCGGAAGTGGGGGGCCGGAGCTTCGTAGATGACGTGGATTTTTTCCCGCGGCACCCCGTATACCCGTTCCAGGTCCCGGCGGGTCGCCTGGGAGATGGCGATGATGGCCGTGGCCCGTTGTACGAAGAGGGGCATGGCCCGGGTGAGGAAGAGGTAGTTCAGGCGTTTGTGGTAGCGGGGAAAGCGTTCGTAAATGAGGTCGTGGACGGTGAGGACGGTGGGGATGTGACGCAGGGGGAGGAGGAGGTGTTCTGTGGCGTGGAAGAGGCGGGTGTCCCGGGGGAGGAGCGCGTCGAAGGGGATGTGGGCCCGGTGGGCAAGCCAGACGAGGAGCCGCCAGGGCTTGTAGCCCAACGTCACCCGCCGCGCGGGGAAGGCGGCCAGACTCGCCGGGAGTTCCCCGCCGGGCCGTCGGTTGTAGAAGAGGGCCATGTGAGGGCCGACCCAGGTGTGGGCCAGGTGGCGGATGAGCATCTCCGCGTAGCGTCCCAACCCGGCCTTGCCGTTCACCCGGGCGGAGACGTCGATGACCACATGGGGGGGCATGGCCCCCCGCGGATCGGGGGGGTGCGACCGCGTCGGATGTGCCCTCATACCATCACTTTACCGCCGTCCACGTGATAGGCCTGACCGGTGATGTAGCTGGCCCCGTCGGATGCCAGGAAGAGGACGAGCGCGGCCACCTCTTCGGGGCGTCCCAGGCGGCGCATGGGGATTTCCCGGCGCCACTTTTCCATCATGGCCGGGTCGTTGCGCGCGGCTTCGGTCATGGGGGTGATGATGACACCCGGACAGACGGCGTTGACGCGTATGCCGTGTTCGGCCAGCTCACGGGCCGCCTCCTTTGTGAACCCCACGATGGCCGCTTTGCTGGCCGCGTAGGCACTTCGGTGGTAGAGGGGGATGGCTTTGCCCGCGATGCTGCTCATGTTGATGATGACGCCGTATCCCTGCCGGACCATGACGCGGGCCGCGGCCTGAGTCCCCAGGAAGACCCCCCTCGCGTTCACGGCCATGACCCGATCCCACATCTCCACCGGCATCTCCAGGATGGAGGCGTGGGGTTCGATGCCCGCGTTGTTCACCATCACGTCCACGCGGCCCCACTGCCGGACGGCCGCCTGAACGAGCTCCCGGACCGCGTCGGGGTCGGAGACGTCCCCCACGTGGAGGAGGGCCTCTCCCCCGCGCTCGCCGATGGTGTCCACGGTGGCCCGGGCTTTCTCCGCTACGATGTCGTTGACCGCGACGCGCATGCCCTGATCCGCGGCGGCCAGGGCAACGGCCCGCCCGATCCCCTGACCGCCTCCGGTGACCACGAGTACCCGGTTCTTGAGTTCGGGATACAGGGGCATCACTCACTCCTCCCGGTAAAGGATTCTTCTTCTGGGACGGGGGATGGGCCACACGCGTGCGCCGGGCACCTGCTCCGCCCGAGTCTCCACCACCTCCTCCACGGCGAAGGGGTGCGGATGTGCCAGGTACGCCTCCGCGGCTTCCCTCCCCGCCCGGATCATCTCGTCGATGTGGTCGAAGTCGGTGAAGGGAAGGTCCTGGAACGCGGGGATGTGGATGTGGTGCAGTTGGACGGCGGGATCCGCGGCCGCGACGTGCAAGTCGTCCAGGAGGGATTGGACGATGAAGGTGTCCAGGACCCGCTTGAGGACGTTGATGACGCCGTGGACGGGCTTGCGGGGTTCGCCACCGTACCCCACGTTGATGACGTAGAGGGTGGTGGCGCCCTTTTCCATGGCGATGCCCGCGGGGACCGCGGCGACGACTCCCCCGTCGACGAGCTGGAGGCCGTGGTATTCGACGGGTGGGTGAATGCCGGGGACGGAGGCGCTAGCCACGATGGCGTCCACCAGAGGGGCCTCCGGGTCCTCGCCGAAAAGGTAGAGGCGACTCGTGCGCAGGTCCACGGCCGTCACGTAGCAGGGAAGGCGCAGGTCCCCAAAGGTGCGCACGCCCGGGGGAAGGTGTTGTTGGATGAGGTGACGGATGCCGTACCCGGGGAAGAAGCTGTCCGCACCGATGAGGAGACGCCAGGCGATGGTGAGGGCGTTTCCCGGGTAGACGATGTCCCGCCGTGCCCGATGCCAGAGCGCGGCGAGTTCGTCCATGTCGGCTTCGGGGCCGTGGGCCGCGATGTACGCGGCGTTGATGGCCCCGGCCGAGGTGCCGACGACGAAGTCGGGACGAATGCCGTGGCGGAAGAGGACGTCCAGCGCGCCGACCTGCAAGGGCCCTCGGTTTCCGCCGCCGCTGAGGACGATGGCTGTTCCGGCCATGAGGATTTATCCTTTCCGACCTTTGGTTTTGCGTGCCCGCCGAGGAGGCCGATCCGGGTCTTGCATGTAGGGGGGGACGGTGAGGGCGAACACGACGGAGCGCCTCGGGTCGAGGATGCGGGTGCGGATGCGCTCGTCGATCTGGTCGATGGGTTTGGCGGTGGTGATGACGGTGGGCAGGTGGGCGTTGTAGCGGAAGTTGAGGAGCTGGTAGAGTTTTTCCCGAGCCCAGGGAGTGGCGCTTTCCGTGCCCAGGTCGTCCAGGATGAGGAGGGGGGCGCGCTTGACTTCCTCGAATCGCCGGTCGTAGGGGACGGTGCTTTCGGGGTTGAAGGCGCCCCGCAGGTAGTCCAGCAGGTCGGGGACGACGACGAAGAGGACGTGGTCGCCACGTCGGGCCCGTTCGTTGGCGATGGCCGCGGCCAGGTGGGTTTTCCCCGAGCCGTAGGGTCCGGTGAAGACGAGCCAGTTCCGCGGGTGTTCCGCGTAGGCTAAGGCCAGGGCCAGGGCCCGTTCCAGGTTTTCCGCCTGGGTTCGGGGGAGTTTGTCGGCCCGGTCGTCCCAGGTGGCAAAGGTCATGTCCCCCAGGTAGGGGAGGATGTTGAGCTCGGGGCCTTCGGTCAGGTCCTTGATCAGTTGCTGGCGGATGCGGTAATCGGGGGCGTCCAGGTGGCAGACGGTCGTCAGGGTGTGGTCCAGCAGGCGGGAGCGGATGCGGGATTCGAGTTGGTCGAGACGGGCGTTGGTGGTGAAGACGGTGGGGAGTTTGGCGTTGTAGCGATAGTTGATGAGCTGGTAGAGTTTTTCCTGGGCCCAGGAGGTGGCGCTCTCCGCGCCCAGGTCGTCCAGGATGAGGAGGGGAGCTTTGCGGATCTCCTCGAAGCGTTCGTCATAGGTGGTGTCGCTCTGGGGGTGGAAGGTGGCCCGCAGGTGGTCCAGCAGGTCGGGGACGACGATGAAGAGGGCGGGTTTCCCCCGGGCTATGCGTTCGTTGGCGATGGCCGCGGCCAGGTGGGTTTTCCCCGTCCCCAGTCCTCCGATGAGGAGGAGCCAGCCTTCGGGCGCGTCCGCGAAACGTCGCGCGGCTTCCAGGGCCCGGCGGAGGGTTTCCACCTGGGCCGGGGGCAGTTCCTCCTCGCGCAGGGAGAAGGTGTCGAAGGTCTTGTTTTGCAGGTGTTCGAAGTGGCTGATGCGCTGCAACTGTCGCAAGGAGCGCCGTTGCCACTCTTCCCGCTGGCATTCGCAGGGGATGGCCTTGCCGAACAGGGGGTGCCCGACGGGCACGTCGAGGACGTAGAAGCCCAATCCCCCGCAGATGGGGCAGGGTTCTTTCTCCCCTTCCTCAGTGCTCGATGAGGTGAGCGTAAGGTCCGGATATATATCGCTCTGGATCTTGCGAATGATGTCGCCGATTTTCTTCATGATCCCGTCCTTCGCGGGCCCACCGTTCCAGGATGGCCCGCACGTACTTCCAGTGACGTACGTTCCGTTGGGCAGCAATGCGGAAGGCCTCTTCTATCCACTCGGGAGGGTATTCCCGTTCTGCCTGGCGCAGTTCGTCCGCGATGAGGGGTTGAAGGAGGCCGATGTTTTGTTCGTACAGGGTGAAGATGTTGGGGCGCACTACCCGCAGGTAGGGGCGCTCCGAGGCCGCGGCAATGGACCAGGTGCCGATGTGGGGCCGGTCTCCGGCTTCCAGCGCGCGGAGGCGTTCCCTGTTGCTCGGGGTGTTCAGGCAATACCAGTCCTCTTCGGGCAGGTCTTCCGCGGCTTTGGCCCGGAGGTGGAGGAGGGTGCCCCGGGCGACGGCCCGTTCCAGTCCCTCTTGCAGGGCTTCGTCGGAGGTGCGTTCTGCGTCGGCCAGGCCTTCGTAGAAGGGACGGTCCTGGGCGATGTCCCGGGCCCGGAAGAAGGGGTGGGTGTCGCCCTCGCGCGCGTGGAGCCAGAGGGCGTAGAGGGTGACCATGAGCTCGGCCCGGTCGCGCAGGAAGGGGAGCAGGTCGCTGAAGAACTGGGCCGGGAGGGGGATGGTCTCGTCGCCGTCGAAGCCTGGGAATCCGTGCATAGGGTTCATCTCCTCATCCGAGCTACACTTCGTCGGGCGGGGGGTTGGATTCGTTCAGCGAGACCGACTGGATGTTAAGGTCCCGGAAGGAGGTGTAGGCGGCGTCGAAGTGCACGTGGATGGTGTCCGTCGGCCCGTGGCGGTGCTTGGCCACCCGGATTTCGGCCAGGTTGGGGTGCGGGGTGTCCGGGTTGTAGTACGCGTCCCGGTAGAGGAACATGACGACGTCGGCGTCCTGTTCCAGGGAGCCGCTTTCCCGCAGGTCGGAGAGGATGGGGCGTTTGTTCTGGCGTTGCTC
>WGAA01000274.1 GCA_015489285.1 Anaerolineae bacterium
GTGTAGTTCGCGTAGTAGGCGACGTCGACGCCGTTGGGCACGACGTGGATGGGGGTGGAGACGCGCAGGCGCCGCAGGTTCTCCCGGTCGACGGGGGAGACGGTGACGAGCGCGTCCACGTGCCGGGCGATGCGCTTTTCGTAGGCGCGCAGTTTGAACCACTGGATGAGGGAGTACCCGGCCGCGTGCCAGCGCCAGGGCCGTCTCACGTCGGTCTCGAAGGCCCGCCGTTGCAGGACGTATTCCGCGTTGTGCGCGTCGAAGATGAGGCGGGGACGGGGGCCGGGTGTTCGGTGGCGCACGTACGTTTCCATGTACGGCGCCATCTCCAGCCCCTCGACCAGGAGGACGTCGACCCCTTCGTCCCGCGCGAGGTGGGCCATCGTGCGGTGCATGTCCGGGCTGTGGAGTCGCAACGCCAGGTCGGGGCGGGGGTCGGTGAGGAGGGCGCGCAGCCGTTGGCCGAGGGTGCGTCGGGGCGCGGGGTGGACGTGGACGGCTTGGACCAGGGAGGCCAGGGGCGTTCGTTCCGGCGCGGGTTGACCGTCCTCCAGGAAGGTGACCAGGGTGACGCGCGCGTGTTGGGCCAGGTGGGTGAGCAGGTGGTAGTTGCGGATGCTCGTCCCCTGGCGGGGGGGATAGGGGAGTTGGGGAGTGAGCAGGAGTACACGAGCGCGTCCGCGGTTCATCTCATCCCTGATACACACGCTTGTAGACGGCCAGGGTTTCCCGCGCGGCCCGGCTCCAGGAGAACTGTTTGGCCCGTCGCAGCCCCTTTTCCCGCAGCTCTTGCCACAGGTCGTCGTCGGTGAGGAGGCGGTGCAGGGCCACGGTCCACGCTTCCACGTCCGTGGGGTCGATGAGGAGGGCCGCGTCCCCCACCACTTCGGGCAGGCTGGAGACGTTGGAGACGATGACGGGCGTTCCGCAGGCCATCGCTTCCAGGGGGGTGAGGCCAAAGCCCTCGTATATGGCCGGATGGGCGAGGAGGCGGGCCGCGTTGTAGAGGTAGAGGAGATCTTCGTTGGTGATGTGCCCCAGGAAATGGCAGTAGTCCCGCAGGTCGAACTCGTCGATGAGGCTGTAGACTTCGTCGCTGAGCCAGCCCTCCTCGCCGGCGAGGACGAGGGGGGTGTCGATGTGATAGCGGTTGATCAGTCCGTGATAGGCGAGGAGCAGGGTGTTCAGGTTCTTCCGGGGTTCGATGGTGCCCACGAAGAGGATGTAATCGGGGGGCAGGCCGTAACGTTCCCGGATGGCACGGATGCTTTCTTCCCTGGAGAGGGGACGGAAGATGGGGTCCGCCGCCTCGTAGATGACGCTGATTTTGTTCTCCGGGACGCCCAGGAGGTTGATGAGGTCGTTGCGGGTGCTCTGGGAGACGGCAATGATGTGGTCGGCGACGCGCACCGCCCGGTCGATCTGCCCGTAGTAGCGCGCGGCCGCCCGGGTGAGCAGGTAGGGGTAGCGGAGGAAGGCCAGGTCGTGCACGGTGATGACGCGGTGGAGCCAGTGCACGTACAGGGGGGGAATGAAGTCGGGACTGTGAATGAGGTCCAGGTGGAGCTTGCGCAGCTCGATCCAGAGAAGGTATTGCTCCAAAGGATGGTGGGTGGGCGTGTACATGCGGACGATGCGTACGTTGGGCGCGGTAACGAGGGGGGTCTTCTGGTGGCGGTGCTGCAGGATGTAGTACGTGTTCTCCCGGTCGATTTCGGCCAGGGCCGTGGCCAGGCGAACGGTGTACCGGCCAATACCGGCTGCACGGTAGTAGGTCAAGCGGGCATCGATCCCGATGTCCAAGGTTGCCTCCCTGTTCCCCTAGAAGAAGTGCGTCCCGGTGGACCGGGATATGATAGCACGAGTTCGGGGGAGGGGCAATCTGGGGTAACGAGTCACAAGGAACGAGTAATCGGCTGGCGTGAGGAGGGGAGTGGCGTAACAAAAAGGCATATTGGGTGAGAACGATTAACGATGGCTCTACTGAAAAAACTCAATTTGCGAAGGTGAATACCACTACATATAGTGCCTTGGAGGCCATTTAGCACTACATGTAGGGAGTCGTCGAGTCTCATACTACCTTTTTTCAGGGGAGCCAACGATTGACGATTAAC
>WGAA01000275.1 GCA_015489285.1 Anaerolineae bacterium
CCTGGAATTCTCTCGGCGTAACGCCGGGTGCTAAACGTAACGAGTGACGAGTAACGAGTAATCAGCCGGCGTGGGAAGACAACGATTAACGATTGACAATTAACGATTAAAGGACTGACGCGCACACAAGGCGGACTCTACAATGCCAACCTGGCCCTACGTTACGCATCACGAATCACGTTGCAGAGCCAAGCTGCGCCTCCATTGCCGACTTCCTCACCGCTGCCTGACGCATGACGTAACGAGTCACGAGTAACGAGTAACCGGACGGCGTGGCAACAAGGTCGGCCCTATAGCGCCAACTCTCCTGCCCAAATTACGCATCACGAATCACGCATCACGTCATCAAGCCAAACCACGCCTGCAGTGCCGACGTCCTCACCGGCGCCTGACGCCTGACGAATGACGTGTGACGTTACGTATCACGCATCACGTTGCAGAGCCAAGCTGCGCCTCCAGTGCCGACTTCCCCACCGCCGCCTGATGTCCGGTTACTTGACCAGGTAGAAGGGCACCGAGGTGAGGATGCGGAATCGCCCCTGCCAATTCCTGCGGTACAAGAGGGCCATGCGTAAGGCCCACGCGGTTTGGTTGTGCAGGAAATGATGCCACCACTTGGCCGGGACAAACTCGGGAATCACCACCGTCACGTACTGCCCCTCCTCCTGAATGTTCGCGTCGATGAACTCCACGAGGGGGCCGATGACCGAACGGTACGGCGAGGGGATGATGACCAGCTCCACGTCGGGAAAGTACCTGGCCCATTTCTGCTTGACCTTCTCCGTGCGCGACGAGTTGATATCGATGTACACCGGCTTCAGCGTCCCCCCGAGGGCCTGCGCGTAATACATGGCCTTGAGGACCCCTCGGTGCACGTCCCCGATGGGCACGATGACCGTGTGCTTCTTCACCGGGGATGGCGGCCGCTTCTCCACCGTCAACTGCTCGGCCACGTGGTCGTAATGGTGCCGAATAGCCAGGAACATGCGGACCAGGAGGGGGATGAGGGCCAGAACAATCCACGCGCCGTGGATGAACTTCGTCGCCGCAATGACAATGAGGACGATTCCGGTCGCCAACGCACCGATGCCGTTGAAAAAGGCCCGGATGTACCATCCGGGGGTCCGCAGGCGAAACCACCGTAAGACCATGCTCGATTGGGAAAGGGTGAAGGAGATAAAGACCCCCACCGCGTAGAGGGGAATCAACGCGTGGGTGCTGGCGCCAAAGAGAACGATCAGCGCGGAAGCGAGAAAGCCCAAAGCCAGAATGCCGTTGGAGTACACCAACCTATCCCCCAAATTGGCGAACTGGCGGGGGAGAAAACCATCCCGGGCCATCCACATGGACAGGCGGGGGAAGTCGGAATAGCTCGTGTTCGCGGCCAAAAGGAGGATGAGGGCCGTGGCGAATTGGACCAGGTAGTAGAGAAAGGAGCGGCCGAAGACCAACCGCGCGATCTGGGAGACGACCGTCTCCCCCTCCTTGGGCAGAACGCCGAAATGATAGCTCAAGTAGGTGATGCCCAGGAACACGGAGGACAGGATCGTCACCATGATCAACAGGGTCTTCCCCGCGTTATCGGCCTCCGGCGGCTTGAAGATGGGAACACCGTCCGCAATGGCCTCGATGCCCGTCAGCGCGGTACACCCCGAAGCAAAGGCACGCAGGATGAGGAAGAGACTCAACTGCTGAACGGCCGTCGACGTGGCCTCCACCTGAACGGCATGGGCGGGCACCGTCCCGGTAACGATGCGATAAAGCCCGGCCGCGATCAGCAAGTACATGACGGAAATGAAGAAGTAAGTGGGGATCATGAACACCCGTCCGGTCTCCCGCACCCCACGCAGATTCACTATCGTAATGAACGCGACCATCAGCAGCGCGATGGCCACCCGTTCCGGGTACAAAACGGGAAAAGCCGAGGTGATCGCGGCCACCCCCGCGGAAATACTCACCGCGACGGTAAGCACATAGTCGATGAGCAAGGCGGCTCCGGCCACGAGGCTGGGCAACCGTCCCAGATTATCCTTCGTCACCAGGTACGCCCCACCCCCCTGGGGATACGCGTGGACCGTCTGGTAGTAGGAGCTGGCCACGATGAAGAGCAGGGTGGCGATGGCCGCGGCGATGGGCAAGGACAAACGAACCGCGCCGGTTCCGGCCAGGGTCAACACGAGGAGGATCTCCTCCGTGGCGTACGCGGTGGAGGAGAGCGCGTCCGAGGAAAGGACGGCGAGCGCCTGAGCTTTCCCCAATCGCTCGTGGCGCATGCGTTCTGTAGGCAAAGGTGGCCCTATGAGCCAGCGACGTAGATCTGCAAGCATGTGGCCTCCCAAAGAGAAAGCCCGAGGTGGACTGTGTACGCCCCACCACCGGGCCCGAATTTACCGGAAGGTGGCATCACTGCCGACCTTTCTCCTCTTCCCAGTGTACCACAATTTCGGATGTCCTTCACAAAAAAGAACGGCCTTCGGACACACCGAAGGCCGTTGTAAAGAGGAGGCGACGGCCGGATTCGAACCGGCGATCGGGGTTTTGCAGACCCCTGCCTTAACCACTTGGCCACGTCGCCTCGGAGGAGCGGGCGAGGGGATTCGAACCCCCGACCTTCTCCTTGGCAAGGAGACGTTCTACCACTGAACTACACCCGCTCATCCCGGCTTCATTGTACACAAAACCCCGCTCATGTCAAATGATGGCGGACATGGTCTCCCGCAGCCGAAATCCCACCCGTCCCCGGGGGACACTTGGGCCTTCGCCCCGAAATGCATACAATCCAGGAGGTATATCCCGATATATGGTACGACACATCGTTCGCAGGAGATGGGAAGAGAGGGACGTATGAAGACGCGATTCAACCTGTTCATTCTGGGAGGCATTCTCCTTATCGTCCTAGGGCTGGCCGGGTGTGGCACGCCGACCCCCACCCC
>WGAA01000276.1 GCA_015489285.1 Anaerolineae bacterium
TCTCTCGGCGCTATACAGGCGAAGAGGTGGAAGCCGAAGCCCGGGCCATCTTCCCCAACACCGTCGTCGCCAACGACTTCGACCACTTCGAAATCCGGCGGGAAGGGGTGAAGAAGAGCAACGATTAACGATGGCTCCACTGAAAAAAGGTACTATGAGGCTCGATGTGTCCCTACATGTAGTATCAAGTGACGACCAAGGCACTATATGTAGCGGTAACCGCCATCGCCAATCGAGTTTTTTCAGTAGAGCCAACGATTGACGATAAACGATTAAAAGGATTGGCGCGAAAACAAGGTTGGCCTTACCGCGCCAACGTTAGTAACGAGTCACGAGTAACGAGTAATCAGCTGGCGTGAAGCCAAGGTTGACTCCACCAAGCCAACTTGTCTTCGAGTTACGCATTACGCATCACGTATCACGTTCTGCGCCTACCGTGCCGACGTCCTCACCGCGCCTGACTCATGACGCCTGACGAATGACGTTACGCATCAGAGGCCCCCCAGACTTCCGAAGTCTCGCAGCCTTCGGAAGTCTGAACCGCAACGCCAACCCTCTCGCCCAAATTACGCATCACGTATCACGCATCACGTATCACGTACCGCACTTATGATTTACATCCTGTTCCTCAAAGCCTTACTTATAGTATAATGGAACCGGAGCCGGGGAGATCGGCCCGAGGTGGGGCAAGGTAAGGCTCCGGCAGATGCATGGTTCCGGCCGATTCGACCGACGGCCCGTAATCGTGTGAACATCCAGCACTATCCAACCGCAAGGAGGCGACCATGCTTGTCAAAGACTTCATGACCCCAGATCCCGTAACCATTACGCCGGATACATCCCACCAGGAAGCCGTGCGCATCATGCGCGAACAAGGGTTCCGACGGCTCCCGGTGGTCGACAAGCACGGCAAGCTCGTGGGCATCGTCGTGGAAAAGGACTTGCTCTCGACCCAACCCTCTCCCGCCACCTCCCTCAGCATCTGGGAGATCCACAGCCTTCTCAGCAAACTGAAGGTGCGGGAGATCATGTCCCACCCCGTCTACACCATCGGCGAGGAGTGCCCCATTGAAGACGCAGCCCGAGTCATGGTGGAGAGGAAGATCGGCTGTCTGCCCGTCATGCGGGGTGATAAATTGGTGGGCATCATCACAGAAACGGACATCTTCAAGGCCTTCACCCGGATGCTGGCCGGTGGTGAACCGGGCATCCGGCTCACCGTCCGACTCCACCGGCACAAGGGCGTTCTCGCGGAGTTGACGAAAGCCATCAAGGACGCGGGCGGGCGCATCGTGGCCCTGGCGACCTTGAACGAGCCCGACGGCGAGCACAAGCGCGTGGCCATCAAGGTCATCGACTCCAACATGGACGCACTGCGGGAGGCCATCCTCAAGCACGCGGATTGGGAGCTCCTGGACATTCGACCCGGCGGCGCCTGCCCCGAGCCGGAACTCGTCGGTTGACGGAACGTCGGGGCGGCCCGACACGATCGGGTCGCCCCGATGGGGTTTCCACCAGGAGGAGATGGATTGATGGAGGGACCTCGGGTTTTGCTGCTACCGGCCGTACTCCTGCCCCCCCGCTCCCTGGACGTGCTCGGTCCCGTGGTAGAGGAATTCACCCTCAACACCCCCTGGGGGGAGGTAGGACCCTTCGCGCGGCGCCAACCCCCCGACGGACCGGGGGTCTACATCCTTCCCTACTCGGGATACCCCACCCGGGTGGACCCCCGTTCCACCATGTGGGCCGCCAAGAGCCTGGGCGTGCGACGCGTCCTCATCTGGGAACGTCTGGTGGGGCTGGATGAGACCCTGGCCCTGGGCGACATCGTCGTGCCCGACGATTACATCGACTGGACGCGACGCCTGCCCACGACCCTGTTCGAGGATCGCGGGGTGGGGTACCTCTCCCAGGTGCCCCCCTTCTGCCCCGAAACCCACGCCATCCTGCGCCGGGAGCTGGAAGGGACGGGGCGACCGCTGCACGGGGGAATCTACCTGGGCGTGGACGGCCCCCGCCGGGAGACACCCGCGGAAGCCCGCATGTACCTGCGTTGGGGGGCGCACGTGCTGGGCATGAACGTCATCCCCGAAGTCGTCTTTGCCAAGGAACTGGAACTGTGTTACGGCCTTCTGGGCACGGTGAGCGAACTGGGGGCCCAACGTCCTCCCGTGACGCCCCGGGGCGAAGTGCGGGAAACCCTCCGTCGGGTTCTGGAACGTCTTCCCACGATCGTTCGGGCCCTCTCCGGCACGCCCACATGCACCTGCGGGCAGACCCAAGCCCTCACCAAGGCGAAAGGCCTGCTCCCCGAGGACTGGCGTCAATGGCGGCCGGCCGCCTCCTAATCCCTCAACCTCACCCGTAACACGCGCGTCCTCCCCGCCTCCAGACGCACATCGTCGAACCAGTGATCCCGCTCGGGGTGGCGGGGATCGACCACGCGAATATCGTACGTGCCCGGGACGATGAGGAAATCGGGGAGGGGGGAAGTCCACCCCTTGAGGACCCGGGCCCGGTCGTCGTGGGGAGCGATGGAAACGCGGACCTCATCCGCGTCCACGGGCTCGATGCGGACGCGGGCCAAATCCAGCGTCACCGTCCGGGTGATCGCCGCCCCCGCATCGACCGTCAACGTCCCCGCGTCCTTCCGTCGGCCCAACACATCGAAGTCGGCCACCCACAGGTGATACGTGCCCTCGGGGACGACCCAGCGCACGGGGGCCCACCCTTCCGCAACCACACTGCCCGTCTCCTCATCCTGCAACTGCATGTATCCCTGAACCGGGGCCGGCGCGTTGCCCACCACATACCCCCAGATCCGTCCCTGGGGTCGGACGACCTCCACGGCCGCATCCTCACCCCCCGCGACATCCACATCCCACATCCACAGGACCTCCCCATCCTTCCGCTTCACCCGCACGTCATACGTGCCCGCGGGCGCTTCCAGACGTTCCCCCACCTCCCCGTCGACCACGACCGGTTCCGAACGACCCGCGGGAAGGAGCTCCACCCGACCGGAAATATCCGTCCCGTCCGACGCGTGTCGGAGCACATGGACGTGGGCCGTCGAGAGATCCACCTGGAGATGCGTCCTCTCCCCCGGCTGGACGACGACCGCATCCGGCCGGTAGAACACCCCTGCGTCCGTGTACCGGGTGAAACTCAGGGTATACACATTTGGGGGGAGCACGAACGTCATCTCCCCGTGTCCCCACCCGGCCACCGTGGGCGTATCCGCGTGGGCCGAGGGGGCCACGGTGACAAAGGCATCGCCGGCCGCACCGTCGGTCCAGATGCTCACGGAGAGGCGGCCGACGGAAAGGCGCAACGTGCGGGAGATTGCCTCTCCCACGGTCAAGGGGAGCGCGCGGGCGTACGCCAGGGGGTCGTACCAGGTGGGAATGCGGGCGCTGACCGTGTACGTCCCTGTGGGCAGGGGGATGACGGCCGCCCGGTCGAAGACGCTGAAGAAGGGACCGTGGGCATCGTCCCACACCGTGATCTCCCCCCGCACGGCCTGCCCTGCGGGATCGCTCAGGCGCACGTGGAGCTCCCCCAGGGGGATGTGCACGCGCGTGCGTTCCCCCGCGTGAACGAAGACCCGGTCGAGCACGGTGGGCAGGGGTGTCCCCACGCTGACGGTGTACACCCCGGGGGCCAGGTCCGCGTCCGTCCACGCCTCGAAAGTGCTGACGATCTGGCCCTTGCGGCCCACGACCACCGAGGGGAAGAAGGGGTGACCGGCGACGCCCGCGACCTCCACGCGGAGCTGGCCGCCCAGCGCGTGGGTCAGGGCCTCCTGCCAGGCACGGACGAGCGCGTCCGACGAATCCACCCGGTGGAACGTCCCCCCCGTCGTCTCCGCCACACAGCGCAACGCGTCCGCGTCCTCCTCCGAGACCTGAATAGCGATGACGTGGACGCTGACGTCCGTTTGGGCGCGCTCCAGCACTCGGGCCACCGAGCAGGGATCGTCCCCGCACCCCCGCGCGCTGTGCGTGAGGAGGATGAGGGGACGATGGGAGGTGGCGGGGAAGGCTTCCGCGGCCTTCAGGAGCACCTCCCCTATCGGGGCCTTGCCTCCGGGCCGGAGGTTCCCCAGGATGGACGACCAGGCCGCGCCGGCCGGGGACGTGGTGTGCACCAGAGGATCACCCGCGGCGCACCCTTCCCCTTCTCCTCCCAGGGACCACAGGGTGAGGGAGATGGGGGTCGGGACCGCGGCGAGGAGGGGCGGGAGG
>WGAA01000277.1 GCA_015489285.1 Anaerolineae bacterium
GTATTTGAAGGGATGGGTGGGGAGGAGCCGGGTGCTCTCCGGAGGGTAGGAGACCCCGACGGGGACGAGCAGGCGGGCTTCCTTCAGCTGTCGAAGCAGGTCCGGGTGGGGCCACGTGCCATCCCCGGCCCGGGGCAGGGGCCATACCGTCGCCCGGATGCCCTTTCGCGCCAATCTCCGCTGGACGAGGGGAGGCAAGGTCGGCGGCAACAACAGCGTCCCCTCCTTCGCCTGCAGGAGGAGGGGCTGGATCGCCGTGCCGTAGGCCGGGTACACCAGGCGGAGGGGGCCCAGGCGCGCCTCTTGCCCCACCCCAAGGCCCACGTGCGGGACCCGACGCGCCCGCAACACCCGCAAGAAGGGGAGGAGCCCCCGACGACATGAGGCATCGGCCCAGCAGCCTCGGGGATAGAGGACCAGGCGGGGGGCGGCCGCCGTGAGTTGCGCCCGGAGCACGACCAGCGTCTCCGGCCGGAAATCCGTCAGCACCCACACATCCCCCGTGCGGGACGCAATCGTCCTCCTCCCGGCCCCGGGTACCTCCAGGGTCCACCCACGCATTCGCACCTCCACCCCACCGTCCGGCATGAGCAGGAAGGGGGAAGTGGAGGGGAGCCGCACAGTGCGCGCGGCGAGTCCCAGGAGGACGAGGAGCGCGATCACCCCCACCTCCCGGCGAAAGCGGACCCGGGGCCACCCACGCCAGAGCGGGGGGAGATCCCCCGGCGGTTTCCCGTAGAAGAAAGCCTTCGGCCGCACGTGTACCCAGTAGTAGTAGAGGACATAGCCGGCCAGACCGACATAGTAGAGGAACACGGGCCAGCGGATCGCCGCGGGCACGTGGACCTGGGCGTAGGGCCACCGGGCCAACGACCGCACCACCCAGACCGTCCAGTACAGGGGGAAGAAGGGGATCCAGGCCAGGATGCGGGCCGGCGCAAGGGAGATGAATCCCGCCAGCACACTGATGCCCACCCCCACCATGATGGGCGGCTGAACGGGCAGGATGAGCAGGTTGGCCAGCAGGGAGATGAGGGAAACCCGACCGAACGTGGCCATGATCAGGGGGACGGTGGCCAGTTGGGCGGCCAGAGTCACGATCATCGCCTCGTTCAACACCGCGAAGACCTGCTGCCTCCACCCCCGGGATTCCCCCACGATCCAGCGATGGGCCCGGCGGGAAAGCGGGGGATGCAACACGATCAGCCCCAAAGTGGCGAGGAAGGACAGCTGAAATCCCAGATCCCACAGCACCGCGGGGTGGAGGAGGAGCATGAGGAACGCGGAAAAGAACAGGGTGTTGAACACGTGGGCCTTCCGCTCCGACGTCAGGGAGAAGGCGTAGACCCCGCCCATAATGCCCGCCCGAGTGACCGCGGCATCCGCGCCCACGAGGAGGACGTAGAAGGCAATGCCCACGATGGCCAGCCGGGCCGCCCAGGTGTCCCCCATCCAGGGGCGGAGAAGGGCCAGCAACAATCCCGTCACAATGGCAATGTTGAAGCCGCTGATCACAATGATGTGACTCGTGCCCGTGGCCGTGAAGTCCGCGTACACTTCTTTCGGGATATGACTTTCGATGCCCAGGACGATGCCGTTGGCCAGGGCCGCGTACGGCTCGGGCAACACGTGATCGATAATCGCCCGGCCGCGCTCGCGTATCCCGTACACCACTCGCCAGAACCTCGCCCCATGTCCTCCTTCCAGGGGGAGGATGGTGGACGCGTCGAGCACCGCGTAGATGCCCCGGCGGGCCAGGTATTTCCGGTAATCGAAGGTATCGTACACCGGAGGCGCGCGCAGCGTCCCGAACACCCGCAGGCGGTCCCCGTAACGGTAGCGGGGGACGGCCGGCGCGCGCACCAGAACGCGGCCGCGGACCGGCTCCTCTCCCCCGCCCGTCCGGAGGGTTTCGGCCCGGAGCACGTACTTCACCCCGCGAGCCCCCTCCTCAGGCCAGGCACTCACCACTCCCGTGAGCACCACGTAGCGCCCCCTCTCCTCCCCCGGGGTGACCAGGAGCCCCACGTGGTTTTCGGGCAGACAGGGGGAGACGGGGCGGGCCAGGTAGAGGAGGGCTCCCAGAAACAGGTACAGGAGCGCGTACAGGATCTCCCACGGGAGACGGCCGCGCAGGAAGACGGGAACCAGGGCGAGGAAGAAGGGCCGGGAGGAACGGGGATGAAGGCGGTAGCTCACCCAATGGGCGTAGATAAAGGGGATGAGGAGGAGGGGAAAGGCCGAGACGCCCACCTGGAGGAGCGGGGTCGCGTGGAGACGCTGGAGCCACGTGTAAGAACACGCCCCGCCCCACACGTCCCACGCCCACGCGGCCAGGAGGATCCCCCCGACCAGCCCGGCCGTCAGCGGTAACGGCAGCACACTCCCCTCCGGTGTGGATGGCCGTTAGGCGAAGAGGGCTTCGAACTCCTCGCGCTCGATGGTTTCCTTCTCCAGCAGGAGATGAGCGATTTCGTCCAGCTTTTGCCGGTACGTCTGGATGATATTCTTGGCCCGGTTATACGCGTCCTGGATGATGCGCTGGATCTCCTCGTCGATGATTTCCGCCACTTCCTCGCTGTAGTTGCGCTGTTCCCCGATTTCCTTGCCCAGGAAGATCAGCTCATCGCGCTTGCCGAAAACCATCGGTCCCAGGCGTTCGCTCATGCCGTAGCGGGTGACCATGGCCCGGGCCATCTTCGTGGCATGTTCCAGGTCACTGGCTGCCCCGTCGGTGACGTCGCCGAAGACGATCTCTTCGGCCGCGCGGCCGCCGAGGGTGACGGTAATGCGGTCCATGAACTCCGACTTGCGCATGAACATGCGGTCGTCCTCGGGCAGGGAGAGGACGTAGCCCCCGGCCTGGCCGCGGGGGATGATGGAGATCTTGTGGACGGTGGGCGCGTGTTCGCACATGCGGGTGACCAGCGCGTGCCCGGCCTCGTGGTAGGCGATGATGCGCTTCTCCTCGGGGCTGATGATCCGACTGCGGCGCTCCGGCCCCAACGCCACCCGCTCTATCGCCTCGGTGAACTCCGCCATCCCTATGGCACGCTTGTTGCGCCGCGCCGCCAATATCGCCGCCTCGTTCACCAAATTCTCCAAATCCGCACCCACAAACCCCGGCGTCAACCGGGCTATCCGTGCCAAATCCACATCCGGCGCCAGCGGCTTGTCCCGCGTGTGCACCCGCAAGA
>WGAA01000278.1 GCA_015489285.1 Anaerolineae bacterium
CCTGGAATCGGTCGCCCGCGTCCAGGAGAAGCACGTTGGGCGTTTCCGCCCGGATCTGCTTGAGAAGGGTGGTCTGGCGGGCCAAAGTGCCCTCATAGTGGGCATGGACGTCGTTGGTGTGCAGGATGGTCAGCGTGAAGTCTCCACCTCCTTGTGCAAAGACCACAGAGGTCGGCATAACGCTGACCAGGAGCAGAAACAACACGAGTGTGAGGGCGGTCAACCTTCGCATGAGTTCACCTCCTTGTGATGTATTCACCATAGTGGGGTCACGCCTTGAAGGGAAAATGCACTTCAGGCAGGCACAATTATAGAAGAAATTGGGGAGAAGAACAAGAACGGGGACGGCGCCCGACCGGAGGGGCTTCGGCGCGGGTTCATCCCTTCTTACTGTGCAGGGTGATGACGGTGATTTCCGGCCGACAGCGGAAGCGCACCGGCGGGGTGATCACCCCGATTCCCCGGTTGGTGTAAAGCCACCCCTTTTTGACCCGATACAGGCCCATGTCGTACTTGCGCCCCAAATAGGGGAGCATGGGCGGCCCGATGAGGGGCAGACGCACTTGCCCCCCGTGACTGTGCCCCGATAACTGTAAAGTCCATCGCGTCGAAGGCAACCAGTCGGCCACGTCGGGTTCGTGCATGAGGACCAGGCGGAAGGCGTCCTCCGGAACGCCGGCAAAGGCCCGGTCCGGGTTGTCCGCCCCCACCCACGCGTCATCCACGCCCACGATCCACAGGGTGCTCTCCCCCACCCGTAAGGCCACATGTTCGTTGCGCAGGATGCGGATGCTCGTGTGTTCCTCGATGAAGTCCTGGACCTTCTCCGCGTTGGCCCAGTGGTCGTGGTTGCCCAACACGCCCCACACGCCCAGGCGCGCCCGAAGCCCCGCGAAGAGTCGTCCCCTCTCCGGGTCCATGTGCTCGTTCCGGGTCACCATGTCCCCGGTGAACACAATCAGGTCCCCCTGGAGACGGCGCAGGGTGCGCGCCACCCCTCGCAGGTAGGACGTGCGCACGTAAGGGCCGATGTGTACGTCGCTGAACTGGACGATGCGCAATCCCTCGAGATCCGGGGGCAGGTGGGGAAACCGTAAAGGCACGTGAGTGACGTCCAGCCAGATCGGTTCCAAAAATATGGGGTAGGAAACCCCCAGGACCGTCGCGCCCTGGACGAGGAAGGCGCCGGCCAGCATTTTCTTCAGAAATGTACGTCGTGTCATCGTAGACGTCTTGACCTCAGCTCGTGATATTCCCATCGGACCCCCCTTACTGCTAAAATCCCAGTATACCCCGTAGCGGGTGGATGTTCAATTGACAATGAAGCTCAATCGGGCTTGACCCCGAGCAGCACGGATCGGACGTCGAGGGGACGTGAGGGGTTCCCCCGCTTCCCCTGAGGTTGATAGTTTTTGGCAGTACCGGTAGAGTATCTGGTATTACGGCGTATCCCGGTCGTACGGAGGAACCATGTCCGAGAGAACATCGCGCTTGCCCGGTTTCTACAAGAAGTCGCTGGAGGAACGCGTTCGCATCCTGGCCCAATGGGCCGAGCTGAACGAGGCCGACCTGCACGCGCTGCGGGAGAGCCTGTCCCTGGCCCAGGCGGACAAGATGATCGAGAACGTGGTGGGACGCCACGCGCTGCCCCTGGGCCTGGGGCTGAACTTCATCATCAACGGCCGCGAGGTCATCGTGCCCATGAGCGTGGAGGAGCCGTCCGTGGTGGCCGCGGTGAGCAACGCGGCCCGCATCGCCCGCGCGGGCGGTGGCTTCCTCACGGGGAGCACCGACCCCATCATGGTGGGTCAGATCCAGGTGCTGGATGTGCCCGACCCGCGGGAGGCGCGGGACGCGCTCCTGCATGCCCGGGCCGATCTGTTGCGCCGGGTGGACGAGATCCACCCCTCCCTGGTGCGGCGGGGCGGCGGCGCGCGGGACCTGCGGGTTCGTTACCTGCCGGATACGCCCGCGGGCCCCATGCTGGTGGTCCATCTCCACCTGGACGTGCGGGACGCGATGGGCGCGAATTTGGTGAACACCGCGGTGGAAGGGATCGCGCCCGAGGTGGAACGTCTGACCGGCGGCCGGGTGAACCTGCGCATCCTGTCCAATTACACCACGGAACGCCGGGCCTGGGTCGTGGTGCGCATTCCCGTGGACGCGTTTTCGGAGAAGGGTGCCCGGGGGGAGGAGGTGGCCCGGGGCATCGTCGAGGCCAACGCGTTCGCCTGGGCAGACCCCTATCGGGCGGCCACCCACAACAAGGGGATCATGAACGGGATCGACGCGGTGGCCATCGCCACGGGCAACGATTGGCGGGCCATCGAGGCGGGCGCGCACGCCTGGGCCGCGCGGGACGGCCAGTACCGGGCCCTCACCGACTGGTATCTCACGGGGGACACACTGGTGGGGAAACTGGAACTCCCCCTGGCCGTGGGCATCGTCGGGGGGGCGACCCGGGTGCACCCCACCGCTCGGGTGGCGTTGAAGATATTGGGCGTCCACCGGGCCCAAGAACTGGCCGAGATTATGGTGGCCGTTGGTCTGGCGCAGAATTTGGCCGCGCTGCGCGCGCTGGCCAGTGAGGGCATCCAACGGGGACACATGCGCATGCACGCGCGGCAGGTCGCCATCGCGGCCGGCG
>WGAA01000279.1 GCA_015489285.1 Anaerolineae bacterium
CCGACCTGCAACCGGACGTCCTCCTCATCACCGGAGATCACGCCACCCCGGCCAAACTCCGATCCCACTCCTGGCATCCCGTCCCCTTCCTCCTCTGGTCGCGCAGCGCCATGCCCGACGCGGCCCAATCCTTCGGTGAGCGGGAATGTGCCAGGGGCTACTACGGGGTCATCCCGGCCAACGAACTCATGCCCCTCGTCATGGGGCACGCGGGGCGCCTCACCCGCTTTGGCGCCTGAACACGGCCATCGCCGTCATCCCCCTCAGCGACGCGGGGGATGACGTATCCTAAGACAGGAAAGGAGACACCCATGCCTGACCGGAATCTGGGAATGGATCTCGTCCGCGTCACCGAAGCCGCGGCCCTGGCCGCTGCCCGATGGGTTGGCCGCGGGGACAAAATCGCCGCAGACCAGGCCGCGGTGGATGCCATGCGCCTGATGCTCTCCTCCGTGGACATGGACGGCATCGTCGTCATCGGCGAGGGGGAAAAGGACCAGGCGCCCATGCTCTACAACGGGGAACGGGTGGGCACAGGCCGCCCTCCCCAGGTGGACATCGCGGTCGACCCCATCGACGGCACCCGTTTGACCGCGGAAGGACGGCCGGGCGCGCTGGCCGTCGTCGCGGCCTCTGAACGGGGCACCATGTTCGACCCCAAACACCTGGTGTACATGCGCAAGATCGCGGTCGGCCCCGAAGCCAAAGAGGTCATCGACATCCGGGACACGGTGGAGAACAACCTGAAGCGCATCGCCAAGGCGCTGGGCAAATCCGTCTCCGAAGTGACGGTCATGGTCCTGGACCGCCCGCGGCACAAGGACCTCATTGCGGAAATCCGGGCCACGGGGGCCCGCATCAGGCTCATCATGGACGGAGACGTCGCCGCGGCCATTACCGCGGCCATGCCCGACACGGGTATCGACGTCCTCATGGGCATTGGGGGCTCCCCGGAAGCCGTCGTTGCCGCGGCCGCGCTCAAATGTCTGGACGGGGGGTTCCAGGCCATGCTCTGGCCCCGCAACGAGGAGGAGAAACGCCTGGCCGAGGAGCGAGGGCTCGACATCCACCAGGTGTTGACCATCGACGACCTCATCCGTTCGGACAACGTCTTCTTCGCCCTGACGGGCATCACCACCGGCGAACTCGTCGCGGGGGTCAAGTACACCCGTCAGGGAGCCATCACCGAATCCTTGCAAATGCGATCCCGATCCGGTACCATTCGACGCATACGCGCCCTGCACCGGTGGGACAAACTCATGCGCATCAGCCAGGTCCCGTACAGGGGCAACGGAGAGAAGGGCGATTAAAATCGGAGAGGGAGATGGGGGATCCGCGGCCCATCCTCCCCCATCTCCCTCCATTCCCAAGGAGGCAGATACCTGCGGTATGGACGCTTACGATGTGCTGGATGAACTGAGCGAAGCAGCAGCCGAACTGGTCCACCGGGGACTGGTCCTGGCCAGCGGGGGGAACGTGAGCATACGCGTGGGGGATACGGTCTACATCTCCCCCACGGGCGCGCGGCTCCACGCGCTGAGCCCGGAGACCTTTGCCCAGGTGGACCTGCACACGGGGAAACGGCTGAACGAATTCAAACCCTCGTCGGAGCTCCCCATGCACCTGGCGTGTTACCGCGCCCGCCCGGACGCGGTCGCGGTCATCCACTGTCACCCGCCCCACGTCACCGCGCTGGCCAGTCTGGGCCTGACCCTGCCCGCCATGACCGCGGATTTCTTCGTCTATCTCGACGCCCTTTACCTTCCCCTCGTCCCCTACATCACCCCGGGCACCGAAGCCCTGGCCCAAGCCGTCGCGGAAAAGCTCGCGCAAGCGCCCGCGGTCCTCCTGGGCAACCACGGGATCATCGCCACCGGGCCCTCGGTGAAACGCACCTTAGACCGGGTGCTCCTCGCGGAGGAGACGGCACGCGTGTACCTCCTGGCCAAACAACACAGCGAACCTCGCGTCCTCAACGAAGAGGACTGGCGTGCCCTACGAGAGGCGCACTACGGGAAGGGGCAATGACCCACATCCATCTTCCTCCTCCCGAGGAGAAACCCCGCTACGTCCAACGCATGTTCGCGCGCATCAGCGACCGCTACGACCTCATGAACCGGGTGATGACGGGGGGCCAGGACCGCGTGTGGCGGCGCATGGTGGTCGAGCTGTGTGAGCTCCCGTCCGGGGGGCGAATCCTCGACGTGGCCACGGGCACGGGGGACATCGTCTACGAGGCCATACGTCGGCATCCCCACGTCCGGCCGGTGGGGGTGGACCTGACGCTGGAGATGATGCTCGCAGGGCGGCACAAGTTCAACGGCCGCTCCATCCCCTTCGTCCAGGGGGATGCCCTGCACCTTCCCTTTGCCGACAATTCCTTCGATGCCGCGTGCAGTGGGTTCATGATGCGGAACGTGGTGGACATTGCCCAGGCCTTCGCGGAACAACGGCGGGTCGTGCGCCCGGGGGGGAAGGTCGTCTGTCTGGAGATCACCCGTCCCCGTCGTGGCCTGTGGCGGCCCCTTTTCCACCTCTACTTCCACCGCATCGTCCCCCTGCTGGGCGCGATAATCGGACGGGAACGCGCGGCCTACACCTACCTTCCCCACTCCACCCTCACCTTCCCCGACGCGGACACCCTGGCCGACATAATGCGACAAGTGGGGCTACATGATGTATACTATAGGACGGTCATGTTCGGCACCATTGCCATCCACGTGGGACGCGTGGGGGAGGACCGTTAGGAGACTTTCCAGACTTCCGAAGTCTCGCGGACTTCGGAAGTCTGGACCACGGCGTTCTCAGGAACAAGGGGCCGGCGTGGGGAGGCCGGAGGCGCAGGAGCCCGCCCGACACGCCGGCCGATAGACCATCGACCCTATGGCTAAGACGAAAGTCCAATACATCTGCACGAACTGTGGGGCCACATTCCCCAAGTGGATGGGACGATGTCCCTCCTGTGGGGAATGGAACACCCTGGAAGAACACATCCTATCCCCTCGGGATACCCGTCGGGAGGGGCGGAGCTCCATGCCCCTGGTGGAAACGACCCCACCCCGCCCCCTCTCGGAGATCGACACCGAAGACTTCCGGCGTCTGCCCGTGGGCATGGGGGAGCTGCGGCGCGTCCTCGGCGGGGGCATCGTCCCGGGCATGGGCGTCCTCGTGGGGGGGGAGCCCGGCATCGGCAAATCCACCCTCCTCCTCCAACTGGCCGCGGAAGTGGCCGACGCGGTCGGCCCGACCCTTTACGTCACCGGCGAGGAGAGTGCCCAGCAGGTCAAACTCCGGGCCAAGCGACTGGGCATCCACACCCCACACCTCTACCTCCTCGCCGAAATCCACCTGGAAACCATCCTCCACCACATCGAACAGATGCAGCCCACCCTTGTCGTCGTGGACTCCATCCAGGCCATCTACTCCGACGCCCTTCCGGCAGCCGCGGGGAACGTGAGCCAGGTTCGGGAATGTGCGGCCCGGCTCCTCCGACTCACCAAGACCCATCACATCCCCCTCTTCCTCGTCGGGCACGTCACCAAAGAGGGGACCATCGCCGGACCGCGGGTGCTGGAACACATGGTCGACACCGTCCTCTACTTCGAGGGGGAACGCCATCACGCCTACCGCATCCTGCGGGCCGTCAAGAACCGTTTCGGCTCCACCAACGAAGTGGGCATTTTCGAAATGGGGGAAAAGGGCCTGGAAGAGGTGCCCAACCCGTCGGCCGCCTTTCTCGCGGAGCGGCTCCCCAACGCCGCGGGATCGGCCATTGCCGTGACGATGGAGGGCACCCGTCCCCTCCTCGTGGAAATTCAAGCCCTCACCTCCACCACTTCCTTCAGCCAGCCCCGCCGAACGGCCAACGGCATCGAGTTCAACCGCCTTCTCCTCCTCACCGCGGTCCTGAGCAAACGGGTCGGGCTCCGCCTGGCCGAGCAGGACGTTTTCGTCAACGTGGTCGGGGGGTTACGGGTCGAGGAGCCTGCCGCGGACCTGGCCGTGGCCGCGGCCATCGCCTCCAGCGTGAAGAACATCCCTCTGCCCGCGGATACCGTATTCATCGGAGAGATCGGACTGAGCGGGGAGCTGCGGAGTGTGGCCCATCTCCCACGGCGCCTCCAGGAGGCCGCCCAACTGGGCTTTGCCCGGGCCGTCATCCCTCGCACCGCGCTCCGTTCCCGGGGCCACAAGGCCCCCGACGGCCTGGACCTCATCCGCGTCCGCACCCTCGCCGAAGCGCTCGACACGATTTTACGTCCGGCGTGAGGCGCACACCCGGGACGAAGAAACCCAAGCGATAGGAGGAAATCCACTATGCCCCATCGACGAGAACTGATCACCACCCTGCTCACCGTGGAGAAGATGGTGTCCGAGCTGGAGGACTACATCGCGCGGGATGAGCTCTTCCGACAACTCATCGTCCACACCCCCTGGGGGGATGAGCTTCCCAAACTCTCCCTGGGCGGGCTCGTGGAGCGGATCCGCCTTCTGGAGAAGCACCTGGACGAGCTTGAGCCCGAGGAGCGGGAACGCGTGCGCCGGGCGCGGGAGGCGTACGAACGCTTCGTGCAACGCCACAAGGAGGAGGTGGCCCGGCGGTTCCGGCGGGAATTCAAGAGCTACCTGCGTTCCTGGAAGTGGTACCTGGACGAACTCCGGGAGCGGCCCGAAAAGGCCAACGATTACCCCGCGGAAGTCCACAATCGGGTCCGTCTGACCACCCTGCTGGAGGAGACCCAACGCCTGGGCATGTCCCTGGACGAGGCGCTCCTGCAGGAGCTGGAGGCCCTGGACGCGTGGCTGCGGGCCCACTGGGAACCCGGCCCCTTCGTCTGGGTCGGCCATGACCCCGAGGACTACGATCCGGAACGCTACTGGTACCTCTACGGCAAGCCCAAGGTGGAAGGATAACCACCTACTTGTCCAGACCGTGGCGCACGGCCCAAACCGCGGCCTGCGTCCGGTCGGAGACGCCCAGCTTCTGGAAGATGTGGCGGATGTGCGTCTTCACCGTGTTCACGGTGATGGACAACGTCCGGCCGATGTCCTCGTTGCTCAGGCCGGCCACGATCAGGCGGAGGATGATCTTCTCCTGCTCCGTGAGCGGGGTGATGAGATCGTCGTCCAGGGGGGAAACCTCCGCGGCCTGGGCAGCCACATTGCGCAAGGCCATTTGCAGCAGCTCGTAATCCAGCAACTGCTCCCCGGAAACGGCCGCGCGAATGGCCCGGGTGATCTGACCGGGGTCCGCCTCCTTCGTCAGATACCCCGCGGCGCCCGCGGTCACCGCCCGGGCCAGATATCCGGGGTTGGCGTACGTGGTCAGCATGATCACCCGCACATCGGGGAACGTGGACTTGATGGCCTCCAGGGCCTGCAGTCCATCCCCATCGGGCATGCGTATGTCCAGGAGCACCACGTCGGGATGGTGCTGGCGGACCTTCTCCACCGTCTCCCGGCCGCTGGCCGCCTCGTCCACCACCTCGAACCCCGCGCGTTCCAGCACCGCGCGAACCCCTTCCCGCACGATCTTGTGATCATCCGCCACCAGAACGCGGATTCGCTCCATCGCTCCCCTCCTTCTCCCCACCGTGCCAACGTCAGTAACGAGTGACGAGTAACGAGTAACCGGATGGCGTAGAAAGACAACGATTAACGATTGACAATTAACGATTAAGGGACTGGCGCGAAGACAAGATTGGCCCTACAGCGCCAACCTGCCCCCAACTTACGCATAAGGTAAACCTTCGGGCTATATTAGGGCAAAGCCTCCTCGAAGGGGGTACATAAGATGCCCCTCACCGGTCCCGGCCTGCCGGGGTTCGCACGGCGCTGAACCGCCGTGCTCATTAACGCAAAGCCCTCCGGGCTCTCCGGCGTGAGGCCGCAGGCCTTCGCTCGGATGAGCCGGGCGGTTTAGCGCCCGGCGCTACTGCCTGGCGTGAAGCCAAGGTTGACTCCACCAAGCCAACTTGTCTTCAAGTTACGCATTACGCATCACGCATCACGCATTTCAAGCCAGGACGCGCTAACCGCGCCGACCTCCTCTCAGCGCCTGACGCCTGACGAGTGACGTATAACGCCCTGCCTCACACCTGGACCTCCAGGCGTATGGGCAGCCGGACGTGGACTTCCGTCCCCTGGCCCGGCACACTGCGGATCTCGCACGTCCCACCCAGGAGGTGGGCCCGCTCCTGCATGCTCAATATCCCGAAAACGTGCCCCTCCCGCTCCACCTCCTCCACCTGGAATCCCCGCCCATCGTCCCGGATGACCATCTCCAGCGTGTCCTCGGAGAGGGTCACCTGAATCCACACGTGGCGGGCCTCCGCGTACTTGCGTGCGTTGTTCAGGGCCTCCTGCGCGATGCGGAAGGCCGTCACCTCCACCGGTGTGGGCAGGCGGGGGAACTGGGTCGGCACATCCATGTGGACGTGCCAGCCCGCATCGGCCCCCAGCTCCTGGGCATAGTACTCCAGCGCGGGGATGAGCCCCAAATCGTCCAGCAACCCCGGGCGCAACCCCTCGATGACCCGTCGGGCCTCCACGATAGCCGTCGTCAGGTGAGAGATGGCCTTCTCCAGCGCGGAACGGGCCTGGGGACATGAGGGGTTCTCCATCCCCATGAAATTCATCAACTGCAAGCGTGCACCCACCAGCCGCTGGACCAGCCCGTCGTGAATGTCGTAGGCCACGATACGGCGTTCCTCCTCCTGGGCCGTGATCAACTGCTCCAGGAGGGATTGCAGGCGGGCCCGGTGTTCTGCCAGCGTGCTGTACAGGTGCGCGTTCTCCAGGGCGATGGACGTCTGGACGGCCAGAGTTGCCAGGAGATTCCCCGAGGAGGGCGTCGTCAGCGCGGGATCGTCGCCGTACACCTCCACGACCCCCGTGCCGTGCGTCCGGCACTCGATGAAGGCACAACACATGTACACCGTGCGGCCGTCCTCCAGGGGGATGTGCAGCGCGCGCCACCCCCGTTCCTGCAACACGTGCTCCCGGATGAGGTGGACCACTTCGAGCTTGCTGATCTCCTCCCAGCGGGCATCGCCGTCCTGGACCACCACCTCGTCCTCGTGCTCGGTCAAGCGGACCACGTTGTAGCGGGAGGGGAGCAACTCCCGTGTCGCCTCCAGCAAAGCCCGTAGCACGTTCTCATGGTCCAACTGGGCGGCAATGCGCTGTCCCAGCCGGGTCAAGCGGGCCAGGCGCTCCATGTTGTACTCCAGCTGACGGGCCATATCGTTGAACGCGCGGGTGAGCTCACCCACCTCATCGTTGCTCATCACCCGGACGGGCACGAACCCCTCCCCCCGTCCGAAGCGCCGCACCCGGTCCGTGAGCACGAGCACCGGGGCCGTAATGCTGCGCCCCAGGAACGCGGCCATCGTCACCCCGGCCAGCACGGCCATGAACAAAATCGTCACCGCGGTCACCCGGAAGGAGCGGACCGACGCGAAGAGGACATGGGTGGGGATGACGTGAAGCGCCACCCAGTAGTAATTCTCGTCAGGCCGGTTGGGGAAAATGGGCTGGGACACGACGATGGAGGACGCCTCCTTGACCACCGAAGGCGTCCGGCTCAACAGGCGAGGCCATTCGTGGGGGAAATCCCGCTGCAACCGGAACCCCGTCCCCAGGTCCCGAGGATGTCCCCACAGGCGGGAAGGGTCGGGATGCACCAGATAATACCCCTCCTGGTCCACCAGGGCCATGAAGTCCTCCCCGCCGGGGGAGGAGATGTACTTGAGAAACTTCTCCGCGAAGATGTTGACGATCACGATCCCCGCGCGGCGGCCGTCGGGGTAAAACACGGGCGTTGCGTAGCGGATGACGGGAGTGTACGGCTTCTCGATGCGGCCGAACTCCCGGTTCAGGTCCAGGGGGGACATGTAGATCTCCCCCTCGTTCAACTTCATCGCCTCCTGGAAGTAATAGCGGTGCTGCTTCTGTTGCAAACGGGCGGGGGGCACCATCTCGATGGTCCCGTTGCGGGCGTTGACCCGGACGATCTCCTGCCCGTTCTCCGCGATGTAGCGAATCTGGTAGTACATGGGATGGGTCGCGGCGAACGCGGCGTACTCCAGATCCAGCACATCCCGGATGCGCGCCACCGTGGCCTTGTCCCCTCGCATTCGGGCCTGGATGAGGGCGCGCATCTCGGGCGAGTGGGCCAGGTAAAGGACGTTGTGTCGTACCCCCTCCAAATATGTTTCGATGCGGTTGGCCCGTTGTTCCAAATCCAGTTGGATGCTGACGATGGCGTGCTCCCGCAGGATGCGGCTGGTGATCCAGTTGCCGTAAAGGCCCGTTCCCAGCAAGGGGATGAGGATGGCGATGAGCGAGGCCGCAACGAGCTTCCTGTCGATGCGGTTCAAGATGTGACGTTCGAGCAACCTGTACAAACGGTTCACAATTTCCCACCCTACTCAGGAGCACGTACAATAACACAGCATCGGGTTCCCGGCTCTTCCCGAGAACCGAGTGTACCAGAAATCGAGGAGCTCTTCAAATGCCGGACCGTTCGACCTTACGCGTGCTGATCCTGGCAGCCGGACCATCCCATTCCCGGGGGGATACGCCCTCCCTCCTGCGGCCCCTGGGGGAAAAACGGGTCATCGACTACGTGGTGGCCAACGCGCGGGCCCTCGTTCCCCCGGAGCACATCGTCATCGTCGTCGGCAGGGAGAGCCTCCCCATGCGGGAACACCTGGGCCCCCACTACACCTACATCCTCCAGGACGAACAACGGGGCACGGGTCATGCCGTCCTCCAGGCCCGGGACGCCGTTGCCGACGCGGGGGAACTCCTCATCCTCTACGGGGATACGCCCCTGCTGCGGGTGCAATCCCTGCGGGGGTTGCTGAACCGCCACCGGCTCAAGGCCGCAGCCCTCACCTTGATGACGGCCGTCGCGCCCTCCCCCCTGCGTTACGGTCGGATCGTGCGGGATGCCCGGGGGCACATCGTGGATGTCATCGAGGAGGAAGAGGCCTCCCACGCGGTGCAAGCCATCCGGGAGGTGAACGTGGGCGCGTACGCGGCCCGGCCCGAACCCCTCTTCCGGGCCCTGGAACGGGTAGCCGCCCGTCCCACCCGGAACGTCCACCTGACCGACACGGTCCACGCGCTGGTACGCGCGGGGGAACGGGTGGAGAGCTACCGCATTTACGACCCGGAAGAGATCGTGGGGATCAACACGGAGGAGGACGCCCAACGGGCCCTCTTCATCCTCCAAAAGCGACAACTCCGTCCCCGCCGCGTCGAGGAGGAGAGCATCATCCACTTCGGCACGGGGGGATGGCGGGCCATCATCGGCGAAGGATTCACCATGCACAACGTGAGACGCCTCTCCCAGAGCCTGGCCAACCGCCTGATCCGGGCCGGCCTGGAGGAACGGGGCGTCCTCATCGGCTACGACCGCCGTTTCCTTTCCGACCGGGCCGCGGTCGCCGCGGCCGAAGTCTTCGCCGGCAACAACATCCCCGTCATCCTCCTGCAGGAGGACGCGCCCACCCCGCTCATCACCTACGCGGCCTATGTGGAAAACGTGGCCTACGGCCTGGCCTTCACCGCCAGCCACAATCCCCCCGAGTACAACGGCCTCAAAGTCTTCCACGCGGACGGGTCCATCCTCCTGGACGAGGAGAGCCGGGAGATTGAGGAGGAAGCCAACCGCCTGGGCAGGGAAGACGTGGTCAAGGTGGAGCTGGAAGTGGCCCGGAACGCGGGCATCGTCCGCATGGAGGACTACACGAACGCCTACGTGGACGCGGTAGAAGCCCAGGTCGACATGCGGGCCATCCGGGACGCGGGGCTCAAGGTCATCATCGACCCCATGCACGGCACCGGCCACCTCACCCTGGGCATCGTCCTCACCGAAGCCCGTTGCCGCCTGACCGTCATCCACGAGCGGCGTGATCCCCTCTTCGGGGGGCGCTCCCCCGCGCCCAACCTGGAAGCCTTGCGCCTCCTCAGCACCTACATCCAGCAGGGGGACTACGACCTGGGGTTGGCCACGGACGGGGACGCGGACCGCATCGCCATTCTCGACGAGCAGGGCCGATACATCCACACGAACGACATCCTCCTGCTCCTCTACGCCTACCTGCACGACGTTCGGGGGGAGCGGGGCCCGGTGGTACGCAACGTTGCCACGACCCATTTGCTGGACCGGCTGGCCGCCCATTACGGCGAACAGGCCTTCGAGGTGCCCGTGGGCTTCAAACACATTGCTGCAGCCATGAAGGCCCACAACGCGCTCCTGGGCGGGGAGAGCAGCGGGGGTCTCACCATCCGCGGGCACATCCTGGGCAAGGACGGCATTCTGGCCGCGGCCCTCATCGTGGAGATGCTGGCCAAAACGGGCAAACGCATCTCCCGCCTCCTGGAGGAGGTCTACGAGATAACCGGACGCCTGTACGTGGTGGAGGAGAACATCCCCGCGACGCCCGAAATGAAGGTCCTCGTCCCCCGCCGGGTCCGGGAAGCTCAGGTGGACCGGGTGGCCTCTTACCCCGTGCGACGCATCTCCTACGCGGACGGGATCAAGTTCTACCTGGACAACGACAACTGGCTCCTCTTGCGCTTCTCCGGGACGGAGCCCCTCCTGCGCATCTTCGCGGAGGCCGACACGCCGGAGAAGGCCCAAGAGCTCGTTCGCTGGGGCAAGGAACTCATCGGACTGGAGGAGGCGACATGACGCTGGACGATGTGCTCCACGCGGGCGTGGGACGGGTCTACACGGCAGCCGTCGTGCACGTCCGCCGGGGAGGTCGCGTGGTCTACGAACGCGCGGTGGGGCAGCCCAACCCGGAGGCATCCCCCGCGCCCACCCGGGTGGACACCCTCTTCGACCTGGCGTCGGTGACCAAGGTCTTCACGACCACCGCGTTCCTCGCGCTCGTCGAGGAGGGGCGGATCGAGGTGGACGCGCCCCTGGCCCGCGTGTTCCCCCAATTCACCGGACGACGGGAGATCCGGGGGTACGAGGATCCCCTGCACCCGGGCAAGTGGATCACGGTGGAATCCGGCGGGCAGGTGGACGCGGGCCGGGTGACCTTCCGCCAGGTGCTCACCCACACATCCGGACTGCCCGCGTGGCGCCCCCTCTACACCCTCCCCCCGGACGCAATCCGCCCCACCGTCCTCGACACCTTCTTCGCCTACCGACCGGGCACCCGCGTGGTGTACTCGGACATCGGGCTGATCCTCCTCGGGTGGGCCCTGGAAGCCCTCACCGCACGCCCCCTGGACCGGGTCGTCGAGGAGGTGGTCAGCCGTCCTCTGGGCCTGACGTCGGTGCACTTCCGGCCCGTGGGGAGAACGCCCTTCGAGGAGAACATCGCGGCGACGGAGGTGTGCCCCCACCGCGGACGCCGCGTGTGGGGCGAGGTACACGACGAGAACGCCTGGGCCCTCGGGGGCATCGCGGGACACGCGGGCCTCTTCGCGACCGCGCGGGATGTGGCCGGGTTGGGTCAGGCGTGGCTGGACCGCCTGCAGGGCCGAGGAGATCTCCCCCTCTCCACCGCGCTGGCCCGGGAAGCGGTCCAGGAGCAGGCGCGGGATGGGGATGTACGCCGGGGGTTGGGGTGGGCCCTGCGTTCGCCCCTGCCCGAGGGCTTCACCTTCCCCCTGGGGGAACGTACTTTCGGACACTCGGGGTTCACGGGCACGTCCCTTTACGTGGACCCGGAGCGGGAGCTGGTCATCGCGGCCCTGACGAATCGGGTGTACTTCGGCCGGGACGCGGCGCCCATCCTCCAATGGCGTCGGGAGCTGCACGAGCAGGTCGTCGCAATCTGGGGATAGAGAGGAGCGAAGATGGTCGTTGTGGGATTGATGTCCGGCACGTCGGCCGACGGGACGGATGTGGCCATCGTCCACGTGGAAGGCCGTCCGCCCCGCCTGCGCTGGCGCCTCATCCACTTCCACACCGTCCCCCATCCCCCCGAGGTGCGGGAGGCCATCCTCGCGGCCACCCGACCGGAGACGGGGCGGGTCGATGCCCTTTGTCGGCTCCACGCGCTGCTGGGGGAACAGTTCGCCCGGGCCGCGCTGGAGGGCATCCGCCGCGCGGGGTACACCCCGGACCGGGTCGACCTCATCGGGTCCCACGGGCAGACGGTATGGCACGCGCCGGAGGCCGATCCCCCGGCCACGCTGCAACTGGGGAACTCGGCGATCATCGCCGAACGCACGGGGATCCCCGTGGTCAGCGACTTCCGCTCCCGGGATATGGCCGCGGGCGGGCAGGGCGCGCCCCTCGTCGCTTACGTGGATGTGCTCCTCCTGCGGGATGAGACGCGGGTTCGGGCGGCCCAGAACATCGGCGGCATCGCCAACGTGACCTTCCTTCCCCCGACGACGCGGGAGGATCTCCCGATCCTCGCGTTCGACACGGGGCCGGGCAACGTGCTCATCGACGATATGGCCCGTCGTGCCACGGGCGGCCGCCGGACGTTCGACAAGGATGGACAGCTGGCCCGACGGGGTCGGGTCCACCGGGGCCTCCTGGAGGATCTCCTGAGGGACCCCTATTACCGACAACCGCCCCCCAAGTCCACGGGACGGGAGTTGTTCACCGTGGCGTACGCGGCCTCCATCTGGGAACGGGGACGCAGGTTGGGGCTCTCCCCCGAGGATCTGGTGGCCACGGTCACCGCGCTCACGGCCCACAGTATAGCCCGCGCCTATCGGGACTTCCTGCCCGAGTACCCCCAGGAGGTCATTCTCAGCGGGGGCGGGGCGTACAACCCCACCCTCGTGTCCATGCTGCGAGAGGTCCTGGCCCCCGCGCGGGTGCGCCTCTCCGACGAGGTGGGGTTGCCCGCGGACGCGAAGGAAGCCATCGCCTTTGCCATTCTGGCGTACGAAACGTGGCACGGGAGGCCGGGAAATCTCCCTGAAGCCACCGGAGCACACCACCGGGTCGTTCTGGGGTCCATCACCCCCGGGCGGTCACGGTGAACCCATATGAGGAAGGAGGCCGAAGAACCGATGTTGGAGATGTTCAAACGCAAGTGCAAGCCCATAGTCCACTACCATGCCCTCTTCATCCTGGCCGGGCTCATGTGGACGGGGGTCGGGGTGATGCTTTTGTGGCGGGCCGGTATCTGGCTGCGCGCTATAGAACAACCGCTGACGTGGATCCTCGTGGCGCTGGGCGTCGTCCTCACCGTCCTCTTCTACCGCTTCATGTTCCGCAAGACGGTCCACAAGAACATCCGGCGCCTGCGCTCCCTGCCGGAACGCGTCTGCCTTCTCGCGTTCAACTCGACCAAGGGGTACATCATGATCCTCTTCATGATCGCGCTGGGCATCACCCTGCGCCGTTCCTCCATCCCCCGGGCCTATCTCGTCGTCGTGTATTCGGCCATGGGCGGCACCCTCCTCGTCTCCAGCTTCCACTTCTACCACCACTTCTGGCAGGTGCGCAGGGAGAGCCCGGAGCGGGTCCCCGTCGAGGAGGAGGGATGAGGGGGTAAAGGGGGACGTCCCCTAATTCCCCCCCGGTGGATTGTCCCGGACGGGTGGGCTGGGT
>WGAA01000280.1 GCA_015489285.1 Anaerolineae bacterium
AGAAGGTAAGTTGTTAAGGTTCACCGAGTGGAGCGCCTTTGCGGGCAAAGTACTGCGTCTACCGCTCAGTACGGCTCCACCAAGCCAGTAAAAAACTTGCAAAAATGAGCCGGTTTTCGTGCTTCCTTGTCTGATTGCGCAAATGTTAGGTAACAGAGTAACGAGCAAAGGCTTTTGGGAGTGCGGCGACCTGGCACCGCTTTTACGGATTGAAGATTGCAAAGGGAAAAGGGAACAAGCATGACGGGAGGCGAGGGAGACCAGGGAGTTGCAGGTTCCAGGTTGCAGGTTGCAGGTGCGAGAGGCGGCGCGAGGTCGAGGTTGGCCTAGCAGCGCCAACGTTAGTAATGAGTAACGGAGTAACAAGTAACCGGATGGCGTGAAGGCGGCGTTGGCCCTGCAACGCCAACATGGCCTTGAGTTACGCATTACGCATCACGGATTACGTCATTGCGCCGGCAGCGCCGACTTTCTCACCGGCGCCTGACGCATGACGCCTGACGAATGACGTTACGTCATCACGTCATCACGCTACCAGGAGCACGTTAGAGATGGCCGATACAACAACCCGAACTTACTCATCCCCCGCCATCGTCGGCGTGGACATCGGCGGGACGTTTACGGACCTGGTGTACTTCACGGACCGGGGTATCCGCATCTACAAACTCCTGTCCACCAAGCACGACCCGTCCATTGCCTTCCTCCAGGGCCTGGACGCACTGCGCGTCTCGCCCGAGGCTATTGCCTCCCACGGCACCACCGTGGCCACCAACGCGGTCCTGGAACACAAAGGGGCACGTACCGCGCTCATCACCACCGACGGCTTCCGCGACGTCCTCGTCATCGGCCGTCAAAACCGCCCCCACCTCTACCGCCTCTCCTTCCCCGAACGCTGGATCCCCGTGCCCGACGCATTGCGCTTCGAGGTCAAGGAGCGGGTCACGTCCACCGGCGAGGTCCTCGTCCCCCTGGACGACGCGGAAGTGGACCGGGTGCTGGACCGCATCGTGGAACAGGGGGCGGAATCCCTGGCCGTCAGCCTCCTCTTCTCCTTCGTCCACCCGGAGCACGAACAGCGGATCGGGGAAAAGGCCCGGGAACGGGGGCTCTTCGTCTCCCTCTCCTCCCGCATCCTGCCCGAATACCGGGAATTCGAGCGCACGTCCACCACCGTGCTCAACGCCTACGTCTCCCCCATCATGGCCCGTTACCTGCGTAACCTGGCCCAGGGACTGGCCCGGCGGGGCAACCGCACCCTGTGGATCATGCAATCCTCCGGCGGGATCATCGGTGCGGACACCGCCGCGGAAGAAGCCGTGCGCACCGTCCTCTCCGGCCCCGCCGCGGGCGTCACCGGCGCGTTCCACGTGGCCTCCCTGGCCGGGTTCGACCACATCATTACCTTCGACATGGGCGGCACCTCCACCGACGTCTCCCTGGCCGACGGCGCGATCCGCCGCACCGCGGAGGGGAACATCGAAGGCTGGCCCGTGCGCGTCCCCATGATCGACATTCACACCGTGGGCGCGGGCGGCGGCTCCATTGCCTGGCGGGATGCCGGAGGTTCCCTGCGAGTCGGACCGGAGAGCGCGGGCAGCGACCCGGGCCCTGTGTGCTACGACCGGGGCGGCGAGGAAATCACAGTCACGGACGCCAACCTGCTCCTGGGCCGCCTGGACCCGGATCACTTCCTGGGCGGGCGCATGTCCCTCAACCGGGAGAAGACAGAAGCCGTGGCCGCGCAACTCGCCCGGACCTTCGGCATGACGCCCGTCGAACTGGCCGAGGGCATCATTCGTGTCGCCAACGCCAAAATGGAACAGGCCATCCGGGTCATCTCCATCGAACGGGGCTTCGACCCCCGGGAGTTTACCCTGGTGCCCTTTGGCGGGGCGGGGCCCATGCACGCGCTGGAACTGGCCGAGGCCCTGCACATCCGCCGGGTGCTCGTCCCCCGCTACCCCGGCGTCCTCTCCGCGCTGGGCCTCATCCTGGCCGACTTCGTCAAGGACTACTCCCGCACGGTCATGTGGGACATGGCCGCGGTGCGCGCGGAGGACCTGGAGGCGGCCTTTGCGCCTTTGCTGGAGCAGGGGCTGAACGACATCATGGCCGAGGGCTTCGCCCGGGAGGATGTGCGCCTGGAACAGGCCCTGGACCTGCGCTACAAGGGGCAATCCTTCGAGTTGGTGGTGCCCATCGAGTCGTACGACGTGGCCGAGGCCGTGCGGAAGTTCCACGCCGCGCACGAGCGCCGCTACGGGTACGCGCGGCCCGACGCGCCCGTGGAGTTGGTCAACGTGCGGGTCACCGCCCGGGGCATCCGCCCCCGCCCGCAACCCGTGGACGTCCCGCCGGCCCCCACTCCCGACCCCGGCGAAGCGGTCGTCGGGCGCACCCGAATACGCTTTAGCGGGGCCTGGCAGGATGCGCCCGTGTACGAGCGTGGCCTGCTCCTGCCGGGCCACGAAATCGTCGGGCCTGCCCTCATCGCCCAGGAGGACGCGACCACCGTCGTGCCCCCGGGCTGGCAGGGCCGGGTGGATAGGTGGTTGAATGTGGTGTTTGAGGGAGGAGGTAGGTAGAGGATTGGTGTGGCCGGATGGGCTTCGGCGACGAAAACGTGATGCGTGATGACGTGATACGTGATGCGTGATGCGTAACTCGAAGATACGTTGGCTTTGTAGAGTCAACCTTGTCTTCGCGCCAGGCGGTTACTCGTTACTCGTCACTCGTTAGCCATAGGCCGCAGGCCTTCGCTAGGATGAGCCGGGCGGTTTAGCGCCCGGCGCTGCTCGTGACGTCATTCGTCATGCGTCATGCGTCAGGTGCCGGTGAGAATGTCGGCGCTGCAGGCGCAGCTTGGCGTGATGACGTGATGCGCGATGCGTAACGTAGGGCCAGGATGGCGCGGGTGGGCCAACTTCGTCTTCACGCCATTCCTTTAATCGTTAATTGTCAATCGTTAATCGTTTGTCTTTTTACTCGTTACTCAGGAGGTCATCATGGATCCGGTATTGCTGGAGATCATGAAGTCGTTGCTCACCGCGGTGGCGGAGGAAATGGGCGGGACGTTGGGGCGGACCGGGTATTCGCCCAATATCAAAGAGCGGAGGGATTATTCCTGCGCCGTCTTCGACGCGCAAGGCGACATGGTTGCCCAGGCCGCACACATCCCCGTCCACCTGGGTGCCATGCCCCTCTCCGTCAAAGCCGCCCTGGAACGGTTCGGCCGCCTGGACGCAGGGGACATCATCGTCCTCAACGACCCCTACTTCGGCGGCTCGCACCTGCCCGACATCACCATGGTCTCCCCTGTCCACGCGGGGGGCCAACTGATGGGGTACGTCGCCAGTCGGGCCCACCACGCGGATGTGGGGGGCATTGCGCCCGGCTCCATGCCCCTGGCCAGGGAAATCTTCCAGGAAGGACTCATCATCCCCCCTGTGAAGCTACAACGTCGCGGGGAGATCGACGATGCGGTCCTCGACCTCATCACGCGCAACAGCCGCACCCCCCAGGAACGGCTCGGGGACCTCTCCGCGCAGATTGCGGCCCAGCGCATCGGCATCCGGCGCATGAGAGAACTGGCCGAACGGTACGGCCTGGACACCGTGCAGCAGTACATGGCCTTCCTGCAGGA
>WGAA01000281.1 GCA_015489285.1 Anaerolineae bacterium
GAGGACACCCCCCGCCTCCTCCTGCCCCCGTATGAGATGCCCTTTGCCGACATCTTCGTCGGCCGCGAGGCCGAACTCCGGCACGTGGGCGAACGCATCGCCCGCCTGACCCGGGGAGAGGGGGGCATCCTCGCGGTGACGGGGGACATGGGGATGGGGAAAACCCACTTCGTCCTCCGCGCCCTCACATCCACCTCCACCCCGGCCACCATCGTCGGCATTCGCTGTCTCGCCGTAGAACAGGCGCTTCCCTTTGCCCCCCTGATCAACGCGCTGCGTCGCCTCCTGGAACGGCTCCCCCCGCGGGAGCTGGAAAGTCTCCCCCCCTTTGCTCTGGCTCAGGTGGCCCAGCTCATCCCCTTCCTCCACACCCTCGTCCCCGACCTCCCCGCGGTGCCCGACACGACGCCCGAGGAGAACCGCAGTCGGCTCATCGACGGGTTGGGGAACCTTCTCATCGCCCTGAGCGACCGCACGCCCCTCGTCCTCTTCCTGGACGACATCCAATGGGCCGATGAGGGCACGCTGGCCACCCTCGCCCGGCTCGCGTACCGGGCCGTCCGACATCCCCTCCTCATCATCCTCACCTACCCCCCGGCCGCATGGCACGAGAAGGAGGACTTACGAGACCTGATCCTCCAGTTGCGCCACGACGGGATCCTGGAGGAGATCCGGCTGAAGGAACTTTCCCAGGAGGACGTGCGCACCTTCCTCGCCCGCGTCTGGTCCCGCCCGCCCGACACTCTCTCCCTCCTCGCCCGTCACGTGTACGAACGAACGGAAGGGGTCCCCCTGTACGTGGTCGAAGTCGTCCGCGACGTCCTGGCCCGATCCCCCCACCTGCCCCGCCCGGAGGACATCCCCCCGGTCCAGAGCCTGGCCCACGTCCGCTCCCTCATCCTGAACCGCATCACCCACCTGCCCAAGGCCGCACAGGATGTCCTCGCGCTGGCCGCGGTCATCGGCCGGGAATTCCTCCTCGACGTGCTGGAGACCGCTTCCCCCACGGATCCCCTGAACGGGCTGGAGGTCCTCCTCCGCCGGCAATTCCTGGCCGAAGGGGAGGGGGAACGCCTCATGTTCGTCCACGACGTGGTCCGTCAGGTCGTGTACGCGTCCCTCCCCTCCCTCGCCCGACGGCGTTTGCACCGGCTCGTGGCCGAGGCCCTCATCGCCCTCTACGGGACGGAGGCGGGACCCCACGCGGTCAACGTGGCCTATCACTACCGTCATGCAGGCCCCCGCTACACCCCTGAGGCGTTGCGCTACACCGTCCTCGCGGGGGATTACTTGCGACGGACGTACGGGTTCCGTGAGGCGGGCGAGCACTACCGGCGGGCCCTGCGGCTGGCCCGTCACGTCCTCCCCGACGAGCGGGTGCGCACGTGGGTGCGCCGGGCGTACATGGGGTTGGGCCTGGCCTACGAGGCCCAGGGGGACTGGGAAGGGATCGTGAAGACGTACACCGCGCTCCGGGAGTGGGCGCAACAGGTGGGCGATGAGGCCCTGGCCCTCCAGGCGGCCCGACGCCTCATGAGCGCTCTGGCCATTGTCGGACGGTTGGACGAGGCCGCGGTCATGGCCGGCGATGTGCTGGCCGCGATGGACGACGGCTCACGGGAGGTGCTGCGGGAGATCTTCACCCGGTTGCGCGTCGTTTTCGCCGCGGAGCCGGGCGAGTTCCCGCCGGGGATAACGCCCTTCCACCGCTCCGCGCCCCCCGTCGGTCGCCCCTGGGAGGAGGCGGCCACCCACCTGGGCGAGGAGCTGGCCCCCCTGCCCTTGAACCTGTACGGGTGGAGTCTGGCCCTTCAGGGGTATCTGGAGGAGGCGGAGGCGTGTTTGACCTTTGCCGCGTCCCTGGCCCAGAAGAGTCACCAGACGCCCTACGCGGTCCTCTCGCTCCACTTTCTGGCTCACGTGGACTTCCTGCGGGGGGATGTGCGCGCGCTCCAGCGCCACCTGGACGAGGGGTTCCGTCTGGCCCGCCGCGTGCCCACGGCCCGGTGGAGCACCCTGTGGGGGCGGGTTTTCGAGGCGTATGTCCACCTGCACATGGACGACGTGGCAGGGGCCCGGCAGCGGTTTACGGCCCTGGACCGGGAGTTGGCCGATCGGCAGGGATTCCGCAGTCATCACCTGAGCGCGTCCGTGGGGCTGGCCCTGGTGGCCCTGGCCCAGGACGATGTGGAGGGCGCCATCGCCCGCCTCGACCCCGTTCTGGCCCGCCGTTCGGCCCTGGATGTGGTCAGTTCCTTCTGGAGCTACGTGGCCGAGGCGGCCATCGCCCGTCACCTGGGACAGGTCGATGTGGCCACCCGGCGGGGAGAGGCGGCCCTGCACCTGGCCGGCCGCCGGGGCCTGTTGTTCGAATACGTGTCCGCTGCCGAGGAGTACGCGCGCGTCATGACGCTGGCCGGCACGCCGGAACGGGCATTGCCCCTTCTGGAGGACGCTCGACGGGCCGCGGTAGAGGCCCGCGCCGCGGGGGCGGAAGCCGTCGCCCAGAGGGCCATCCGCCGCCTGCGCGAAGCCATGACCGGCTCCCCCGAGGAGGAACGGGGCAAGGACATATCCTGAACGGGGTCACAACGTCCCGGCCCTATGGTAATAGGGACACTTCGGGCTTCCGAAGGCTCGCGAGCCTTCGGAAGCCTGGCAGGGAAACTGGTCCCGGGTTTCGGGGAGCCCGTGGCCACGGTCGGGTGAGCACTCGGACCCCGGGAGATGGCGGTGGCGCCGTTCGGGCCCCGAAAGCCGCGGGGGTGAAGGGAGGTAGCCGGCATGGAGGAACGAGAGTCCTTCCTCATTCGTGTGTGGTTCGACATGGGGTGCGACCCCTCCCAGTTGCGAGGGGAGATCTCCCATGTGCGCACAGGCCAGAGCCGCCGTTTTTGCGGTGAAGAGGAGATGTTGCGTATCCTTCACGAGTGGCGTCACCTCCTCCGGGAACACACGTACACCGCGGGAGAGGCGTCACCCGAGAGAACCCAGGTCTAAGGAAAGGAGGCAGTCATCCATGAGTGAGAAAAAGGTCACCGCGCGTCAGCTGGTGGAGTCCATGCCCCAGTACTTCCGTCCGGACAAGGCCCAGGGCGTGAATGCGGTCATCCAATACCACCTGACGGGTGAGGGGGGTGGAGATTGGATCATCCGCATCGCGGACGGGAAGTGCACTGTAGAAGAGGGGGTCGCGGAGAACCCCAACCTGGTCCTGCGGATGGATGCCCAGGATTACGTGGACATGGTCACAGGGAAGTTGGACGGGATGACCGCGTTCATGATGGGGAAACTCCAGTTGGATGGGGATTTCACCCTGGCGACTCGCCTGACGTCCTTCTTCAACCTGGGGTAGGATAAAGGCTGCCCGGGACTCGGCGTCGGATGCCGAGTCCCGGGGTGCAGGTCAGTAAAGGAACATGGGAAGCCCTTCCACGTTTCGGATGTAGGGCTTGTACTGTTCGGCATCGTAGAAGCGCTCTACATCCACGTTGCGCGCTCCCTGCGCTACCACCTCCAGCGGGACGATGGAGTATCGCCCACCCTGTAAACCGACCATGTGGCCGCTATTGCCCGCGAGGAGTTCGTCCATGGCCAGCGTGCCGAAGTTCATGGCCACCATGCGGTCCAGCAGGTCCGGGGGACCGCTGCGCATGATGTACCCCAGCTGCTGGTACATGATGTTCACACCCCGCTTCTTGATCTCCTGGGCAACGATGTAGCCGATGCCGCCCAGCTTCCGGTGACCGTAGGCATCGGGTTCCCCGCTTTCCACGACCGTTCCCCCCTTGGGATAGGCCCCTTCGCTGATGACGAGGATGGAGTAGTGGGAGGGATTGGCCTCCCGGTCCTCCAGGAGGAAGTCGATAAGCCGGTCCATGTCGAAGGGGACTTCGGGGATGGCCACGCGATGGGCGTCGGCCAGGAGGCCGGTGAAGAGCGCGGTGTATCCCGCATTCCGCCCGAACACCTCCATGACCCCGACGCGCTCGTGGGATCCGACGGTCGTGCGGAAGTTCGTCACGTTGGTGACGGCCCGGGTCACCGCGGTGGAGAAGCCGATGCAGTACTCGGTGCCGTTCACATCGTTATCCATCGTCTTGGGGATGGCCATGATCTGGAAGCCCTCCCGGTGCAGGCGGGCCGCGTAGCCCAGGGTATCATCCCCGCCGATGGCGATGAGCGCGTCCAGGTTGAGATGGGTGAGGACGCGCAGGACGTGTTTTGTGCAGTCGAGGGTCCCCCGTTCTGTGGGCACGCAGTTCTCCCTGGCGAAGGGGGGCACCTTGTCCGGCCGCATGTTGGCCGGGTTCGTGCGGGAGCTGTGGAGGATGGTTCCCCCGTAGCGGTCGATGCGCCGCACCCGCCCCAGGGGCAAATCCAGGGTCCACTTTTCCAGCGTAGCCGGGTCCTCGGGGTCGATGTTCATGGGTCCCATCCACCCCCGACGCAACCCGAGCACTTCCACATCGTGCGCCGCCGCGCGACGCACCACGGCTTTGATTGCTGCGTTCAAACCGGGTACATCTCCTCCGCCTGTCAAAATACCAATGCGCCTCATGGCAGCCATAGGATATCCTCCTCCTTGATTTGCTATCTCCTAACGGGGTACGTCTCGGTCCAGACTTCCGAAGTATGCGAGACTTCGGAAGTCTGGAGGGCCCCGGCCTGACGACGTGATGACGTAATGCGTGATGCGTAATTTGAAGACAGGTTGACTTTATAGCGATAACCTCACCTAGCCCTGTACGTAATTCCCGAACGCTTCCCTCTGCTATAAAAAAGGCCCACCCTCATCGTCGATGAGCGGTGGGCATCGTCGACCCACGTCTATTGTACGCCATTCCGCCCCGGGGGGCAAGGTGTTGGAGTAACGAGTAACGGAGTAACGAGTAATTGGATGGCGCGGGAAGACGACGATTAACGATTGAGGGACTGGAGCGTCGACTTCTGACAACCGACGAACGACCAACGACGAACGAAAGGTTGGCCCGGAAACGCCGGGCGCTAAACCGCCCGGCTCATCCTAGCGAAGGCCTGCGGCCTCACGCGATCAAGCCCGAAGGGCTTCGCTTTAATGAGCACGGCGGTTCAGCGCCGTGCGAATTTTGGCGAA
>WGAA01000282.1 GCA_015489285.1 Anaerolineae bacterium
CGCCTCTAGGGCGCTCTGAGACGTTGTTCGCGGATCAAGTGGACAACGCCTTCATTTTTCCGTCAAACTTTTCCCGCCATCCTCTCGCCGCTCCAAGTGCTGTATAAGTACCCTTTTTTCGGGGGAGCCAGCGTTTGACAGCCCCCCTATTTCCGGAATACAATGGGGCCATCCTGCAATGACGGTAACAGGTCCCATCGTTTACGTCCTGACGAACACAAAGATGAAGCGATCGGACGACTACAGCATCCAGCATCCTATCGCGAGTACGGCTTCTCCTCCCTCGCGTTCCATCCCAGGCAACCTTGCATGAATTCCAACGATGAAAGGTGTAGATCTATGCCAATGCGTCGAGAGTTTCGGGCGTTGCTTTTTGTATTACTAGGACTTGGACTGTTCCTCACCGGAATGTACTCCCTTTCTGCCGCAGATACCGTCCCCACAGACACCGCGACGCCGACCCCCACCGTCCCCCGGACGGGAATTTACGTCATTCACGGAGGATACACTGGGCTTCTCCCCCGGGGGAACGAGGATTTGGGCACGACTTTCCCCATCCGCGGCAACCTCCGGGTCTTCTCCTGGGGACATCCCGTTTTAGGCGACATGGTTTACGTGGACCCTAACACAGGCGCGCGCGTGTTTAGCGGGGCGGGATTGCCCAAGTGGTTGGAAATGCAGTGCGAAGGGACCCCCTACCTTCACGTCAAGAACCGCTTCGCCGCGTTCTACATCGACCTCTTCGGTGCCGTCCAGTCCCCGGGCTGGAATGTGGAATACGCCAAAATCCCCAAATACATGTACAAAACCGACGATCCGGGATATCCCTTCCACGGAAACCGCAGCGAAGCCGTGATCGAACACGGCGCCAGCCTCATTCCCAAGTACTGGAGCGACTATTTCCTCCAGGAATACGATTGGCTCATCCGAACCCTGGGCTCACGCCTCGTCAACGACCGGTGGGGTAACTGTATCGGCTTCATCGCAGTGGGTACCGGTCGGGACGGGGAGACGTGGCCCGTGAACTGGGTGGTCGACCCCGGGGCGAAAAGCGCGCTCATGCACGCGGGCCTGACATCGGAAAAGTGGGTTCAATACGTCAACACGGTCGTGGACCGGTACGTGCGAGCCTTTACCAAGCCGTGGTGCGGGAACAAACTGTGCACTCCTTTGCTCGTCCAAAACTTCCCCTACTACGATAAGGCCTCAGAGCGCATGCAGATTGCCGATCACGCGGCCGGCGTGGGCGTGGGCCTCTCCCCGAACTCCCTGTTCCCCGATGCAGGGGATACGTATGCCTTTGATCCGCTCCGGGCCCACCCGGATGTGCCCATCGCCTTCGAGATCTACGGAGACGGGATCCGCATCGGCTGTGAGGATGAAACAAAGGAACTCTATTGGACCTTGCTTTATGCCTTCGATTTGAAAGCCGACTACATGCGCATCCACGCGAACTTGCTGAGAAAACCCTGGCCGGACCTCCCTTATTGGGCCTCGGACGATGAAAAATTCGGCTATCGGTGCCCCTACGGAAGGGCCTTCTGTGAGATCCCGGAAGATCTTCTCGAAACGGAGAACATCAAGATCTTCGAATGGTCCAACAACTACTGGGGAGCCACTGTGGACACCACTCCCGATGTGTGGGTTGCCCTGCGCGAACATCGTACCCCCTTCCAACCCTGCAGTTTCCGGCGGGCGCTGGAAAACAAACCCGAATGGGGGAACTTCGAATTCTGGCTTTACCAGCGCGACAACCTGCCGGGGGGACGTACCGTACCGGAAACGAACCGGGAAACGGACCCCAAGGGGAATCCCGTCCAACACATGGGGGCCAACTTCGAGCCGTACAACCCGGAACTTCCGGACATCTACGAAGCCTGGTACATCCGCCGCACGGATGAAGCTTCCAGCAATCCCTTCATGTTCTTCGATGTGGACGACCGCTACCTGTGGGGAGGCCACGCGACCGTGACCATCACCGTCTCCTACATTGATATGTACACGGACACGTTCAGCCTTCACTACGAGGCCGTCGACCAGGAGGACAAGGTTGCCGAACTTACCGCCCTTTACGAAGTCCCCCATGTGTACTCACCGCCATCGGAACGCACGCCGCTCCCTGTGGATCCGGGAACGACCCGTGTCCGCAAGACGAATTCGAAAAAGCTCCGCCAAGCCGTCTTCGTCCTCCACGATGCTCGCCTGCACAACGACCTGCCGCGGGGAACAGGGGGAGCGGATTTCTACATCGACTCCAACGGGGACGGCGATGAATGGGTCCACATGGTGAGCCTAAAACTGGACAAAACGTCCTACACGCCGGAACCCACGCCTACCCCCACCCCTACCGTCACACCCACTCCCACCGTCACGCCAACGCCGACGGCGACCCCACCCACGGCGCGCGTCCACGGATACGTGTGGGAGGACAGAAACAGGGATGGGCTCCGGCAAACCGACGAGCCTCCTCTCGCCAACGTCGTCGTCCGGCTCCTCGATGCCGCGGAGCACGGGGAACGCTACCGGGAAACCACGGACCAGCGAGGGGAATACGTCTTCTCCGCCGTGGTCCCGGGAGACTACATCTTGCACTTCCAGACGCCTCCGGGGTACCGACCCGTTTTGGGGCTGACAGAGATCCCGCTCGGCACCGTTCGGGCCGGTCAGGATCTCCAGTTCAACATGGGCTACATCCTCGAACCCACGCCCACCCCTACACCCACATCCACGCCCACACCGGCCCATCAGGGCTTCATCCCTTACGTGACGAGGTGACCTATGTCCTTACGAAAGTGGATTATCGCGTTAGCGGGCATTCCCTTTCTGCTCCTCCTCTTCGCCCTGGCTTTCATGGGGGGGAGCAGAGCGGATTCGACGACCCCGACTCCGCCGGCCCCAACGCCGAGATTTCCCGGCATCTACATGGCAGGGAACTACCTTCCCGACCTGGAGACCATCACCCAACGTTTGAACGAGGAATGGCCGGACCGAGGACTCCTGGTCTCCGTCAACTGGGCGTACATAGAGGACGAAACGCCCGGAGACTACGATTGGTCTGCGATGGACGAAGTCCTCTCCTGGGTGGGAGCCCACGGCAAGACCATCGGCATCCTGTTCACCACCTACAATGGGTGGGCCGATGGAGGCGTTGTGAACGCCATGCCGAGATACCTGTGGGATCCTTCCAACCCGTATTATGAGGACTTCCAAACGTGGCCCGCCGTGGTCGACGCGGGCCCCTGGCGATGCGAACACCATCCCGAACAACAGGGGTGCATAGGAGGGCACTGGTACTACCCGCGCTATTGGAGCTCGACTTACATGGAGCGTTACAGCGCTTTCATTCGGGCCTTTGCCGACCGCTATGCCAGCGACCCCCGGATCGAATTTATAGCCATTGGGGCGGGAATGTACGGCGAGGTGCACGCCGTAGACTACCTCACCGACCTCGTCAATCACATGTTCAGCGAAGTACAACGCGATCTGCGCACCCATGACCTCTTCTGCGAGCCGGGATGCACAGGCCCCGGCCAGGTGTGGATCAGCTACGTCAATTACCTTTCCGACCTCTATCGGGATGCGTTCCCCACCAAAGTGTTGTTCCAACAGACGGCCACGTACACCTTCACCCCCAACGAACGGGTACCCATCGCCAACCACGCGGCAGAAAAGGGGGTCGGCCTCTCCATCAACAACATGTTCGCCAACTGGCTGGGCTCTTACGTCACCGGGGGCATAGGGTATTTCGACCAATTCCCCCTTCACGGCCACATGTGCAGCGAGGGGAACGCAGAGCATCATTTCCCCACGGCTATGGAGGGATACTATTACTGGCTGGGTTGCGAAGGGGATATCCAATTCTACTGGGCTATGCTGCACGCGTTGGACAAACACGTCGATTACTTGCGCTTGAACCACGATCTGTTCATGAACGATGAGGGGGACCCCCGCCCCGAATTCGAACGCATCATAAAGCGGTGGGCCCCCTACCTGGGTCGACGCCCCGGTGGGGAACGGGAAATCCCGGGGGCCTTTGTTGCCCTACGCGAGCATCGACATCCGGACGCCCCCTGTTACTGGAATCAACCTTCCCCTCCCTCCCCCCAGCGTTACCCCGAGCTGGGGGACTACGAGTACTGGCTGTACCACGACAATGCCATCATAGGCGGACGGACCGTACCCGAAACCGCGTTTCCCGCCGTCCGAACGTGGGAAACCTTCTACACCCTCCAACTCATGGGGAACCCCTACGATCCGGCCAACCAAAATGTACACCCCTACAACAGAAAATTGCCCAAGACGCGGGAATCCTGGGCAACTCGACGAACGGATGAAGTCACGGGCAACCGTTACATGTACTTCAAGATCGACGACCGCTACATTTACGATGTGCCTTCGGGCACGCCCATAACCATTACCGTCACCTACCTCAACGACACAGGCGATACCTGGTCCCTGTGGTACGATTCCCATGCCGGGCCAAAGGAAATCGTCGTCCACAACGAGGACCCCGGAGAGCCGGGGTTGGGCGGAGGCCAATGGATTACGCACACCTTTGTCATCACCGATGGACGTTTCGCCAACGGTCTCATCGGCGGGACGGACTTCAAGCTCGATTCACGGGGTGACGGGGACAACTGGTTCCACCTCGTCCACGTGACCAAGGGACCGGTAACCCCCATCGCCACCCCGACGCCCTGGCCCACTCCAACCCCCACTCCCCTGCCAACGCCGACGCCGACCCCCACCCCTTCCACCGGGACGATTCGAGGACACGTTTTCCAC
>WGAA01000283.1 GCA_015489285.1 Anaerolineae bacterium
GCTTACCGCGATAGGGCGTACCGTCGGGTCATTCGGGGAGCCCGGCAGGTGTGGCCCGACGGGGTCGGCGTGCTCCTCGCAGCCCGCCTCCTCGGCGCGCCCATCCCCGAACGGGTCACCGGCTCCGATGGGGTCCCCCTCATCGCCCGGCGGGCCGCGCGCGAGGGGTGGCGGGTGTACTTTCTCGGCGCGCGGCCGGGGGTGGCCGAGGCCGCGGCGCGGCGCCTGCAACAGCAATACCCGGGGCTCACGGTTGTCGGCGCGGAACCGGGCGATCCTCGGGCCGAGTATGACCCGGTCATCCGCGAACGCATCAACGCGGCCCGACCCCACATCCTTTTCGTGGCGTACGGCGCGCCCAAACAGGAATGGTGGATGGCGCGAAATATGCCGCATCTTCGGGCCAATGTGGCCATCGGTGTGGGGGGGGCGTTCGACTTCATCGTGGGCGTCCAGAAGCGGGCGCCCCGTCTCTGGCGGCGTCTGGGCCTGGAATGGCTCTGGCGGCTCCTCCTGGAACCGCGACGCTGGCGCCGCCAGCTGGCCCTGCCCCAATTCGCCTGGCTCGTGGTGCGCCAGCGCTGGGGACGGCTGGACATCTCGCCTGACGTGTAGACTTTCCGCACTTCCCTCCCCGTGTGTTAGAATACCCCGGCCGAGAGGCGGCAGGCGTCATGCGTCACACGTCATGCGTCAGGCGCGGGGAGGAGGCCGGCGTGTTAGGATGGGATTCGGCGGCATATTCGTAATGCGTGATGCGTAATTTGGGTGAATGGGCTGGCGCTGTAGGGCCAATCTTGTCTTTGCACCGTCCCTTTAATCGTTAATCGTCAATCGTTAATCGTTGTTTTTCGCGCCAGCCGGTTACTCGTGAGGCGCCGGGCGCTAAACCGCCCGGCTTATCCTAGCGAAGGCCTGCGGCCTCACGCGGGAAGCCCGGAGGGCTTTGCTTTAATGAGCACGGCGGTTCAGCGCCGTGCGAACTCCGGCGGGCCGGGGCACTCCAGACTTCCGAAGTCTGCGAGACTTCGGAAGTCTGGCCAGGGCTCTCCCTACCGCACCAACCCTCCCCCCGCGCCAGCCGGTTACTCGTTACTCTCGTTACGTCACTCATTAGCCCGCAGGTAAGGCGATGTATATCAATCGAGATTGGAAGCCGAGACGACGACGTAAACCCTGGTTACGCTATGTGTTCCTCATAGCCCTGGTCTCCGTCGCGCTCTACTGGGCGCGACAACGGTACCCCCAGGTGTTGCGCAACCCCTTTGTGACGCCCGTGCCCACGCCCACCCCCACCCGCACGATCCAGAGTTGGCTGGCGGACGCGGAGTTGAATTTCCGGGCCGGGCACGTGGACAAAACCCTCGCCGCATATCGCCACGTCACCAAACTGGAACCGAACAACGCGGACGTGTACGCCTGGTTGGCCCGGCTCCTCACCCTGCGGGGGGATACGGAGGAGGCCCTGCCCTTAGCCCGTAAGGCCGTGGAGCTGGAACCCAACAACGCCACATACCTCGCGGTCCTGGCTATGGTCCTGGACTGGAACGGCAAGTACGAAGAGGCCCTCAGCAAAGCCCTGGAAGCCGTCGACCTGGACCCGAACAACGCGCAGGCCCACGCCTACCTGGCCGAGATCTACGCGGACATGGGCAACTGGGATCGGGCCCTGGAGGAGGCGGAAACGGCCATCTCCCTGGACGACAAGGATCCCTTTGTCTGGCGCAACTACGGATACGTCCTCGAAGTGCGGGGGGAATACAGGAAGGCCATCGACGCCTACCTCCACGCGGCCCAGCTCGCCCCCCTCGCCTTCTTCTACATCGCGGCCGGACGAAACTACCAGGCCCTCCAGGAATTCGACAAAGCCATCGAACTCTTCCAGAAGGCCCGGGCCATCGAGCCCAACAATCCCGCCCCCCAGGATGCCATCGGATGGGCCTATTTCCTGGCCGGAGATCCCCAAAAAGCCATGGTCCAGCTGGAAAAGGCCATCGAGATCGACCCCAATTACGCCCCGGCTTACGTCCACCTGGGAACCGTCTACTACGTCCGGCGCAACTACGAAGGAGCCATCGAGATGCTGGAAAAGGCCGTGGAGCTGGGCGAAGCCCGGGAAACGGTTTACTACATGCTGGGCCTCTCCTACGTCTACCTGGACGATTGCGACAAGGGCGTCCCCTGGCTCCGTAAGGCCCTGGACCTGAACCCCCATTCCCAACCTGCCCTGCAAGGACTGAAAATGTGCGGGGTTACCCCAGGAGGACGCCAATGACC
>WGAA01000284.1 GCA_015489285.1 Anaerolineae bacterium
CCATCCTCGTACTCACGCACTACATGACGCTTGAAGGCTTCGCTGTAACGCTTAACGGTCTGTGACATGTCTTGTCCCTCCTTGTCCGAATGGATGAGTAGTCAGTACCTTACCAGTAAACATATATCAGGACAACACACAAGTTACGCATCACGCATTACGTATCACGTATCACGTTGGCGCAACCAACCCCCATCCTAACGCGCCGGCCTCCCCCCCGCGCCTGACGAATTGACAAGCCCCGGGGGCTGGGTTAGCATAGACCATCACCCAAATCCCAAACCATCAGCAAAAGAGGATGCCGATGGGGACTTTTGATACGTTACGCACCATCGAAGAGGAAGCCCTTGCAGAGCTGGAACACGTCCAGGACGAAAAGGCCCTGGACGCGTGGCGGGTGAAATACCTGGGACGGAAGGGCCTGGCCACGCAAGCCATCAAACGGCTCCGTGACCTCCCCCCGGACGAACGGCCCGCGTACGGTCAAGCCGTCAACGCGCTAAAACGTCGCCTGCAAGAAGCCTTCGAAGCCCGGAAGGAAGCCCTCAAGGCTCAGGCCATGCAAGCGGAACTCCGGGTCGAGGCCTTCGACCCCACCCTGCCCGGCCGCCGTCCCCCCGTAGGCCGATATCACCCCAGCAACCTCGTCCTGCGGGAAATCATCGATATCTTCAAGCAGATGGGTTTCCAGGTCTATGACGCTCCCGAGGTGGAGACGGACGAATACAACTTCGAACTCCTGAACATCCCCGCGGGCCATCCGGCGCGCGACATGTGGGATACCTTCTACACGACCAACGAAGGCCAGCTCCTGCGCACCCACACCTCACCGGGACAAATATGGGCCATGCGCGAATTCGCGCCCGAGCCCATCCGTGTCATCCTCCCGGGGAAATGCTACCGCTACGAACAGGTGACCCCCCGTTCGGAAATGATGTTCCACCAGGTCGAGGGGCTGGCCATCGGACACCACATCACCTTCGCCGACCTGAAAGGGACCGTGGTGAACTTCGTCCGTCAGATGTTCGGCCCGGAGCGGAAACTCCGCTTCCGTTGCTCCCACTTCCCCTTCACCGAACCCAGCGTGGAAGTGGACATGGACTGCATCCTCTGCGGGGGAAAGGGATGTCGTGTGTGCAAGTACACGGGATGGCTGGAAATCATGGGCGCGGGCATGGTCCATCCCGTCGTCCTCCGCAACGGCGGATACGACCCTGATGAATTCACGGGCTTCGCCTTTGGCATGGGGCCGGAACGTATCGCCATGCTCAAACACGGCATCGAGGACATCCGCTACTTCTTCAGCAACGACATCCGGTTCCTGGAACAGTTTTGAAGTCAAAGGACGCCGTCTGAAAGGTCATCATGGCTCACACGGACACAGCCCGGCCGTCGGGGAAGGGCCGAGCGCCCTTCCTCTCCTGGGTCCTCCTCTGGCTGGGGGGGATCCTGGCCCTCGTCCTCTTCCTCACCTTTCGGTGGAGCGTGTACATCGAGCGCCGCATCCTCCCCGGCGTCATCGTCGATGCGGTGGGCGTGGGCGGTCGTTCCATGACCCAGGCCGCTGCCCAACTGGCCCAGGCCTACCCCGACATGCCCCTGCCCCCGGTGGAAGTCCAATGGCAGGACCGGCGTTGGCTCATCCCCGCCAATGCGGCCTACCTCCACTATGACACCTGGGCCGCGGCCGAGCGCGCTTACCGGATAGGGCGGGAAGGATCCTGGCAACGGCGCCTCCAGGCCCACCGGACCACCCTCCTCCACGGCACCCGGGTCCCCCTGGACACGACTCTGGACACGCGCGGGGCCCTCACGTGGCTCCACGCACTGGCCACCCGCCTCTACCGTCCCCTGCGCCCCCCGGACGTCCTCCTGGAAGGGGAGACCGTGTACTACACCCCCGGGACGGCCGGGCGGGAACTGGACATCCGGGCGTCATGGGAGCGGGTGCGTGCCGCGCTTCAGGCTCGGGCCGAGGGGGATCTCTCCACCCGGCCCGTAGAACTCGTCGTGCGGGAAGTGGGCCCCCCCTCCCTGGACATCAGCGAGCTGCAAAAGGAACTCCATCGGCTCATCCACCCGGTGGAGCTCGTCGCCGCGGACCGCACCATAGCCCTCGACCCCGTCCTCCTGCGGCAGATCATCACCCTGACCCCGGTGCGCGGGGACGACGGCCGCGTGCGCGCGAACATCACCGTCGACGAGGAAAGGCTTCGTTCCGCGCTGGAGGACATCGCCTCCCGCTACGCGCGCGACCCCATCGACGCCCGTTTGGACTACGACCCCCAGGCCGACGCCTTCATCGTCCTCTCCCCCAGTCGGGACGGGTGGGTGATGGACGTGGATAAGGCGACTCGTCGGGTGAAAGAGGCCCTTCTCCAGGGCGTGGCGCGCGTCTCCATTCCCGCGGGCCCGGTGCGTCCTCGCGTGCCCGACGATGCCACCCCTGCGCAGCTGGGGATTCACGACATCGTGGGGGAAGGGACGACCTATTTCCGGGGCTCGAGTCCGGCGCGGGTGCACAATATCGTCCGGGCCGCGGAGGCCGTGCGGGGCGTCGTCATCCCGCCCGGAGGCGTTTTCTCCTTCAACGAAGCCGCAGGGGCCATCACCGCAGCCAACGGGTACGAGGATTCCCTCATCATCTGGGGGGACCGGACCGCCGTGGGGATCGGGGGGGGCGTGTGCCAGGTGTCGACCACCCTCTTCCGGGCCGTTTTCTTCGCCGGCCTTCCCATCCTCGAGCGGTGGAACCACGGGTACATCGTCTCCTGGTACGGAAAGCCCGGCCTGGACGCCACCGTCTACTCCCCCCACGTCGACTTCAAGTTCAAGAACACGACCCAGGCGTACCTCCTCATCCAGCCCATCGTGGACACCCGACGGGGTGTTCTCACCTTCCGCCTTTGGGGGACCAAGCCCGACTGGACGGTGGAAATCATCGGGCCGACCCAGGAGGACGTCACCGAGCCCCCACCCCCCGTATACCGGGAAGATCCCACCCTGCCCAAGGGCACCATTCGCCAGGTGGAATGGGCCAAGCCGGGCATGGTCGTGCGGGTGCGGCGCATCGTGCGTCGGGGGGAGGAGATCCTCGAGGACCGGGAATTCGTCAGCCGCTATCAACCGTGGCGGGCCGTGTACCTCTACGGCCCGGGAACCAAGGTCCCGGGGGTCAAAGAGGAGAAAAAGGAAGGGGAAACAGGGACGGGCGAATAGACAAAGCAGGTTGGCGGCCGCCCCCCGGACTTCCGAAGTCCCGCAGATTTCGGAAGTCTGAACAGGGGCTCCCCTTAGGCCGCTTCCAGCGGCCTTCGCTTCAATGTAGCACGGGGTCTTCAGCCCCGTGCGGGGGCTCCAGACCTCCGAAGCCCCACCGACTTCGGAAGTCTGGAGCTAGGGCGTTGAACCTTCACCCCCGCGCAGCCTGCAACGCCCGCCACACCCGTTCCGGTGTCAGCGGGATCTCGCGGACCCAGACGCCCGTCGCGTTGTGCAACGCGTCGACCATTGCGGGGGAGATGCCGTCCATGGGGATCTCCGCGATGGACTTGGCTCCGTAGGGGCCTGTGGGTTCGTTCGTCTGCACGAAGATGACCTCTACCCGGGGCATGTCCGCAGCACGGTAGATGTAATAAGGGCCGATGCGCGGGTTCTCCAGGTGGCCGCGTTCGTCGTACACCATCTCCTCCGTGTGGGCCAACCCCAGGGCCTGGTGGATGCCCCCCTCCACCTGTCCTGACGCGGTGATGGGGTTGATGATGCGCCCCGAATCCACGACCATCAGCACCCGGTCCACCGTGATCTGCCCCGTCTCCGTGTCCACCGTGATCTCCACGAACTGCGCGCCGAAGGGGGGTGGGCTCTCATAACTCATGTGTGAGGCCACGGCCATGATCTGGTGCTGATTTTGCATGTGCAAACTGTTCAGCGCGATGTCCCTGTACGTCAGCTCGCGGCCGTCGGGCGCGATGACCTTCCGGGTCTCCACCCGGAGCCCCTCGGTGCTTTCCAGCCCGAACATGAGGGCCGCGTGTTCCTTGATCTGCTCCAGGACCTGGGTCGCGGCCTTGCGCACCGCGCCTCCGCTGATATACGTCGTACTGCTCGCGTAGGCCCCCGTGTCGAAGGGCGTCAGATCCGTATCCGACGCGTAGACGATGATATCCTCCAGGGGGACGTGCAGGGTTTCGGCCGCGATCTGGGCCAGGACGGTATCGGCCCCCGTGCCGAGGTCCGTGGCACCGAACATCAAGTTGAAGGACCCGTCGTCGTTCATCTTGATGGCCGCGGCCCCCATGTCCAGCCCCGCGACCCCGCTGCCGTGCATCATCACCGCCATACCGATTCCCCGTCGCAGGTGGGGTTTGCCGGGGACCTGATGCCACTCGGGGTTGTTCCGCTTCTCGTACCACTTCATGGCCTCCAGGCCCACCTGCACACACTCCTCCAGGCCGCTCGTGCGCGCGATCTGCTCGAACCCCTCGCGCCCCTCGCCCAACTGCTTGGCCAGGCGCATGGGCTCTCCCGGCTTTATCCAATTCTTGCGCTTGAACTCCACCACATCCCAGCCCATCTCCGCGGCGATCTCCGACATAATGCTCTCGATGCCGAAGAAGCACTGGGTCGCGCCGTAACCGCGGAACGCACCCGGTGTGGGCTTGTTCGTGTACACCACATCGCACACGAACTTGGAATACGGCGCGTTGTAGAGGGTCAGCCCCTTGAATCCCCCCACCATCTGGACGGTGAGGCCGTGGGTGCCGTACGCGCCCGTGTCCCCGATGAGCCGCAACTCCGTGGCGACCACCTCGCCCTCCTTCGTCACCCCCACCTTGTAGCGCATGATCTGGGGGTGGCGGCTACGGGTGCTCACGAACTCCTGGTAACGGGTGAACTCGAAGTAGACGGGGCGTCCGGTGACGATGGTCAGCCACGCGGCCAGGTCCTCCACGACCATCTCCTGCTTGTTGCCGAACCCACCGCCCAGGCGGGGCTTGATGACCCGGATTCGTTTCTCCGGCAGGCCGATGAGGGGAGCCAGCATACGACGGATGTGGAAGGGCACCTGGTTGCTGGTGAGGACCACCAAGCGGTCGTCCTCGTCCCAGTAGGTGAGGCACACGTGGGGCTCCATGTTCACGTGTTGCTGCTGGGGAGTCCGGTACTCCCGTTCGATGACGAAATCGGCTTTGGCCCACATGGCCTCCGGGTCCCCCACCTCCGCCTCGATGTGGTGGACGATGTTGTGTTCCCGGTCGTAGATGTCCGTCGTGTCCTCCTCGTCGTGGATGACGGGCGCGCCGTCCTGCATCGCCTCCAGGGGGTCGAGGACGTGGGGGAGGACTTCGTACTCGACTTCGATGAGGTTGAGGGCCTGACGGGCGATCTCCGGCGTCTCCGCGGCGACGACCGCGACCCGGTCGCCTACGTGGCGCACCTTGTTGTCCAGCACGACCTGGTCATACGGTCGGGGGTTGGGGTAACTCTGCCCCCCCGACGCGTACTTGACGCGCGGGATGTCCTTGTACGTGAGAACCGCGTGGACGCCGGGGAGGGCCTTGGCCTTGCTCACGTCGATGCGTTTGATGCGCGCGTGCGCGTAGGGGCTGGTGAGGAGCGCGGCGTAGAGCATCCCCTCCTTGGGCATATCCCCCGTGAAGACGGGACGTCCCTTGGCCAGTTTGACCGCGTCGACCTTCTGTTCCGCCTTGCCCACCACCTGGGTCGGGGGCATATCCGGGGGGGTGAGGACGAGGGGAGGCAGGGGGTTCCCCTCCTCGCTTATCCGGTAGTAGGGGCCCAGGATCTCCGCGGGGTCCTTGTCCGGCGTGAGGACCTCTTCGACCGGGGTGTAGGGAGGAACGTCCCGGCCCTGCATGAGCGCGGCCGCCCGTTGGACCGCGTGGACGATCTTCACGTAGCCCGTGCAGCGGCAGAGGACGCCGTTGAGCGCGCTGCGGATCTCCTCCTCCGTGGGCCGGGGATGGCGGTCGAGGAGGGCTTTGGCCGTGACGAGCTGGGCCGGGGTACAGAAGCCGCACTGGATGGCCCCCGTCTCGATGAAGGCTTTCTGGAGGGGGTGGAGTTGGCCGCGGGGGGCCAACCCTTCGGCCGTGAAGATGTGGTGTCCCTCCGCGTCCACGGCTTTCGTGCGACAGCTGCGCACGGGACGGCCGTCCAGGAGGACGGTGCAGAGGCCGCACTCGCCCGAATCGCATCCCCGCTTGACGCTGAAGTAGGATGCTTTGCGCAGCGCGTCGAGCAAGCTCGTGTGTTCGTCGACTTCCAGGGTACGGATATCGTCGTTGACGTGTAGGGTGATCACGCGGGTCGTCTTCGTGCTCATCAGAATCCTCCGAGATGGTGAAAAATCCAGCCGTATGATGGGATTATGTTTTTGCCGTGAGTACTCGGCGTACCAGGACTTCCGTCATGGCCCGCCGGTAAGCCTCGCTGCCGCGGAAATCCCCACGGGGCCGCACTTCTTGGGCCACGGCCTGGGCCAGGGCGTGCACGGCCGCCTCATCGAACGGGTTCCCCATCCATTGGGATGGGCTCTTGGGGACGTAGACGGCGAGGCGGGAGACGCCGGTGAGGGCCAGGCGGATCCCCCGCAGCGTTCCCCCTTCGACCCAGGTGGCCGCGGCAGCGTAGACAATGGGGGCATCTGTGGGCGCGCGGGCCACGTACGCGTCGGCGAACGTCCAGCCGTCCCGGGGTAGGGTCAGGGTATCCCAGGCCGCGCGACGGTACATGGCCTGGGCCAGAGCTGCGGACGTCCCATCCTCCCTCTGGACCTGGGCGCCCAGCGCGATGAGGGCCGCGACCCAGGGGGCCGCGAGCTGGGGGGTGGCAATGACTTTGGCGATGGGGGTCTCGTTGCGTATCTGCCAGGTGGTGAAGAGGCGTAGAGGACGGGTGAGCTCGCCGGGCGCGTTGGGATCGTCGATGACCGCTTGTAAGGGGGATGAGACGGAAATATGCCAGCGAATCGGGTCCGTTGAAGCCATCGGATTCCTCCTCGAATCGGTAGTCAGACAACTGTCGGTAGGAGTATTGTAGACGCGAGCGGGGGAATTGGCAAACGGGTGCAGTTTTGAACCCCCCTTGTCTGTTGGATATAATGGTCAAGTATATGAACGCGAGGATCCCTTGAGGAAGGAGCAAGGTACATGGATGTGCGGAAGACCTCCTCGTCTGAGTCGAGACAGGTGGATGTGGGAGCTCGGTTACGGGCGATCCGGACCCAGCGGGGCTTGTCCTTGCGGGCTCTGGCCCAGGCCAGTGGACTTTCCATCAACACGTTGAGCCTCATCGAGCGGAACAAAACGTCGCCCAGCGTGAGCACACTACAGCGCATCGCCGCAGCCTTAGGGGTCCCCATTACGGCCTTTTTCGAGGAGCCCCGCACATCGAAGCAGGTGATTTACACCCCGCGCGAGGAGCGTTCCCACATCGTGTTGCCCGGGGGGCACCTGGAACGCTTGGGCAGCGGGTTGCCCGGCCAGTGTGCGGAACCCTTCCTCCTGGTGCTGGACCCTCAGTGTTCCAGCGGGCGCACGCCCATCGTCCACGTGGGGAACGAGTTCGTCTACTGCTTGGAGGGGGAGTTGTCCTACGAGGTGGGGGATGAGACGTACACGTTGCGGCCGGGGGATAGTTTGCTCTTCGAGGCCCGGTTACCCCACCGTTGGCGCAATCCCCACGATTCGCCGGCCAAAGTGCTGCTCGTCCTGTGCACGCCGGAAGACGCGGAGGATTTGCTGCACCATCACCTGCGCTGAGCGGTTCAGGGGGTGCTTTCCTTGACCCCCTCGTACCAGAGGGAGCTGTGCCACGCGGGACGGAGGCAGATCTGCTGGGGGTCGATCATCTCCATGAATTCGCAGAACGCGTTGAGGGCTGGCGTCTTGGGAAGGGTGCTGCTGTAGCCCACGTAAATCCAGCGATGCATGGAAAGCCCTTCCAGGGGGACTATCTTGATCCGTCCCAGGGCGACGCAGCGTTCGGCCGCGACCCGGGGCACAAATCCCAGCCCGATGCCCTCCTCCACGGCCATGATGACGGCCTCCGAGTTGCCCAGGATGAGCACACTCTCCAGCTGCTCCACGTCCAGCCCCACCTGGTCCAGCCCCTCCTTGAGGGCCAGATACGTGCCCGAGGTGGGTTCCCGCATGACGTATCGCTCCCCACACAGCTCGGTGGGGTGCACACTTTCCCGTTGCGCCCAGGGGTGGTCGACGGGTACGATGAGGACGATTTCGTCCTCGAAGAACTTGCGGTAGTGGATGCCGCTGCGGTGGATCTGCTCACTGATGATGACCAGGTCGACCTCCCCCGATTGGAGCCATTCGACGACCTGGGGGCGGGTGCCCACGCGAACTTCCCCTTTGACCAGGGGATATTTTTGGCGGTAGCGGGCCAGGAGTCGGGGGAGGATGTACTTCCCCGATGTGGTGGAGCAGCCCACGATGAGATGCCCGACGACCTGCCCGGAGAGAGTGAAGGCGATTTCCTCCATGCGTTTCGTCGCCCGGAGCAAGTCCCGCGCCAGGGGGAGCAGGGTCTCCCCCACGGCACTGAGCCGGATGCGTCGTCCGTGGCGCTCGAAAAGGGTCACCCCCCACTGACGTTCCAGCGTCTGGATGTGCTGGCTGACCGCAGGTTGACTCATATGTAGCCGTCGCGCGGCCTTGGAGAAATTCTCCGTCTCCGCCGCGATGACGAACACGTGCAAACTATCCAGGGAGAGCATGTGTCCCTCCACAGAAAACGTCCCACTTACTTATTGAAGAGGCCGTGTTCGGACTTCCAAAGTCTCGCAGACTTTGGAAGTCCGGGTATCCCCGGCCGTAATGCGTAATTTGGACAGGAGAGTTGGCGCTGTAGGGCCAATCTTGTCTTCACGCTAGTCCCTTAATCGTTAATTGTCAATCGTTAATCGTTGTCTTTCCACGCCATCCAATTACTCGTTACTCGTCACTCGTTACTTGTACCTGATAAGAGCTTATCAGAAATTCTCATAAGTAACCATGATGGTAATCATACAAAGACTATAAGGGAGGGTTTGCGGAAGGGGCGACGCCCTTTCCGTCCCCGGGGATGCCGTGGTGTGGGTTCAGCCGAGGAGGATGCCCTCCCAAAAGCCCAGCGTCCAGGCCCAGTGCATGATCCAGAATGTCACCCAGGCGCGGGGCCAGGGAATCCTTTCGTCGCGGCGGGCGACGCGCCACGCGGCCCATCCCGTCCCCCCTCCGTAGATCCCCCAGAGGAGAAGGAGGGGGAGGCGTAGGAACGGGAAGGGAAGGGCGAGGAGGCTCAAGGGGAGTAAGCCCGCCAGGAGGATGGGCGGGACCTGGCGGGGACGAAGGGAACGTGGATGTCGGCGCAGGACGCGCGCTTTCCCTCGCCCGTAACGTCGGTATTGGCGCCACAGCTCTCGCCAGCTGCGACGCACCCGGGTACGGGAGCGGAGTTGGGGGTCGCAGAGGATGCGTTTCCCCGCGCGGCGCAGGCGGTAGTAGAGCTCGAAGTCCTCGTTGGCCGGCACGTCGGGCATGAACCCTCCGATTTCCTCCAGCGTCTCCCGGCGCCAGACCCCCAGGTAGACCGTGTCCACCCGGCGGGGACGGGTGGTGTGGCGGAAGGGGGCCGGACCGCCGCCCAGGGGGTGGGCCATGACCGCGGCGATGACGCGGGCCGTCGGCGTGTCCCCCTCGGGGCGGAGGACGCCGCCCACCGCGTCCGCGAGGCCCGATTGGAGGATGGCGACGGCGCGAGGGATGTAGTCGGGCTCGAGGATGGTGTGACCGTCCACCCGCACGATGATCTCCCCCCGGGCCGCGCGCAGCCCCACGTTCAGCCCGGCGCCCGCGGTCCCCTCGGGGTTGGAGAGGAGGCGCAGGTGGGGGAACCGGCCGCGGTACGCGGCCACCACCTCCCGGGTTCCGTCGACCGAACCCCCGTCGACGATGAGGACCTCCATCTGTTCCCGGGGGAAGCGCTGGGCCAACAGCGCGTCCAGACAGGCGGGCAGGTCCCGGGCTTCGTTGAGGACGGGAATGATGGCAGAGACCAGGGGGTGCCTTGCCATACGCTACATCACCCACGTGCGGTACAGGCGGGCCGTCTCCTCCGCGGTGCGTTCCCAGGAGAAGCGCGCGGCCTGGGCTCGTCCTGCCTCCCGCATGGCCTCGCGCGCGTCCGCGTCCTCCAGACACGCGGCGATGACGTGGGTCATCTCCTCCACGTCCAGGGGGTCGAAGTAGCGGGCCGCGCGTCCGCCGACTTCGGGGAGGGCGCCGGCGCGGGATGCGACAACGGCCGCTCCGCTGGCCATGGCCTCCAGCACGGGCAGGCCAAAGCCCTCGTACAGGGAGGGGAGGACGAAAAGGGTCGCGCCCGCGTAGAGCGCGGGGAGATCCTCGTCGGGCACATATCCGAGGAGGAAGACGCGCTCGCGCACCGGACTCCGAGCCCATTCGCGGAAGAAGTCCTCGTAGAGCCAGCCCTTCGCACCTACGATGACCAGGGCATCCACCAGACCCCGGGCGTGGACGTCCGCGAAGGCCCGGAGGAGGCGAACCAGGTTTTTGCGCGGTTCCAGGG
>WGAA01000285.1 GCA_015489285.1 Anaerolineae bacterium
AGAAGACGCACCTGATGGGTGCGGACGGGATGTTCTCGCCGGACTTTGTGGAGGCTGCCGGGGATGCGGCGAAGGGGATGTACCTGACGAGCCCGGACTTTTCGGCCTTTGGTTCGGCGTACAAGGAGTTCCTGAAGAAGCACGAGGAGAAGTACGGCGAGAAGCCGCTGAGCGCCTTCCACGCGCACGCGTATGACGGCACCATGATGCTCTTCTACGCCATCACCAAGGTGGCCGTAGAGGATGCCAACGGCACGCTGTACATCCCGCGGCAGGCCCTGCGCGACGCGCTCGCGAGCATCAAGAACTTCAAGGGCCTGACGGGGAACCTGGCCTGCGATGTCAACGGCGACTGTGCGGACCCGCACATTGCGGTGTACCAGATCACGAATCCGGACGAGTGGAATCCGGATGACCCGAACAAGTCGCCGGTGAAGGTGTACCCGAAGTAAGCATCGCCGGTAATTTAGGAAGGTCTACGTCGTAGTATGTGAGGGGCGGGCAGGGGGGATTGCCTTGTCCGCCCCTTTCTGCCACTTGGGAGGAACGACCTTCGTTGCCCTTTCGGCATCCCGGTGTCGAGAAGGCAACGGAGGTCGGAGAATCTACCCTAAAACGGGGGGGCTCGTGCGATGTTAGAGCGGATACGTGTTCGCTTGCGGCACCTTTCAGGGACGGACATTGCTCTGTGGCTGATCAGTGTCGTGTTGGTCGTTCTCATTGTCGTCGGCTCGTACCGAAGCCTAACGTCAGGACGTTACACGGTACGCCAGTGGTTGGATTTCGTTATCTTTGGTTTGGCCCAAGGGGGCGTTTACGCACTTATCGCGTTGGGGTACACGATGGTGTACGGTGTGCTCCAGATGATTAATTTTGCTCATAGCGAAGTCTTCATGAGTGGGCCCTTTACGGCCTACTTCGTGGCCAACGCGTTGGACAAGGCAGGTTACTTCGATTCTCACCCCATCATTAGTTTGGGCATCGTCTTCATCGTCGCTATGACGGTCTCCATGGTGGTGGCCGTTGTGCTGGAGATGTTGGCGTATCGCCCCTTGCGCGGTTCACCTCGTCTCGTGCCCCTGATTACGGCGATTGGCGCGTCCTTCTTCCTCCAGTACACGTTCCGCGGCCTCTACGGCTCCGGTGTGAAGGCGTACCCGGATATTGCCATGTTGCACGGTACGTGGCATATTGCCGGGTTGAACATCCAGAAGACGTTGGTCGTGGTGTTCATCGCGGCCATCTTCCTGCTGGTGGCTCTGTACACCTTCGTGCAGAAGACCAAGGTCGGCATGGGCATTCGCTCGGTCGCCGAGGACCAGCAGGCCGCCGCGCTCATGGGCGTGGATGTGGACCGCATGATCTCCATGACCTTCGCCGTGGGAGGCGCGGGGGCCGGCGCGGCCGGTGTGTTGTACGCGCTGATTTTCAAGCAGGTGCACTTCTTCATGGGGTTCGTGCCCGGCATCAAGGCCTTTACGGCCGCGGTGTTGGGCGGTATCGGAAACATCCCCGGCGCGATGTTGGGCGGTTTGTTCCTGGGGGTGTTCGAGTCTCTGGGCCCCAGCCTTTTCCTGGAGGGGTTGGGTGTACCTGCCTCTTACCAGTTGAAAGACGCGATTGCGTTCACCATGCTGGTGCTGGTGCTCATTTTCCGGCCCACGGGTATTTTGGGTGAGCGCATTGCCAAACGGGCGTGATGAGGAGGACGTTCCATGCGAGGATTCCCGTGGCGTGAAACGATCCGAGCCGGATTGCTGGGAAGCGCGGTGGCGCTCCATGTATCCCTCGTCGGCATGGTCGAGGCGTTCAGCCGACGTGAGATTGTCAAAGATGTGGTCACTTTGGGCCAATTGCTCTTGTTGCTGGTGGTGTTGGGAGCCGGTTATTGGGCTGCCGGTAAGGCCGCGAAACGGAACAAGGTGTACGGCATCTTTGCCGGTCTGTTGGTCGGCCTGATTATCGGGCTGGTGCTGGCCGCCCTGGCGCTGAGCATCAAACCCCTGCACCTGCGACAGGTCTTTGCCAACGCGTCTCGCGGTTTGGCACGCGTTCTCCTCTTCAACAAGAAGGGCCTTGCCGGTGTTATAAAGCTCCTCATCGTCATGGGCGGTGGGGGCGTCGTGGCCGGTCTCCTCGAGTTGTTGCCCAGCAAGGTGCGTCGTCCTCTGTTGTACGCGTTGACGGCCACCCTCACGTTGGGGCTCCTGCGCGACATCTTCGCCGTTATCCTGCCCCGCTCTATCTCCCGCTTCTTCTACACCTCCTCCGGTCTGACGGTGAAGGGTGCGGTGGTGCTCACCCTGGTGTGGGCGGCTTACTTCACCGCCTCCGAGCTGTGGGGACAGCGGGTGCGTTCTTCCTTGCAGGCCCTGCCCCCCACGCAACAGAAGACTTTGCGCTGGGGAAGTTATCTCCTGGCCTTAATCATCTTGCTGGGGCTCCCCCCGTTGTTGGGTGAGCGCGGCGGATACGTCTTCGAAGTGCTGGACATCGTGGGCATCTACATTGTCATGGGCCTGGGGTTGAACATCGTGGTGGGCTTTGCCGGGTTGTTGGACCTGGGGTACGTGGCCTTCTTCGCCATCGGCGCGTACACCATGGCCGTGTTGACCACCCCTGAGTTGCCCGCGGTGCGCCAGTACATCCCACCGATGGACTTTTGGGAGGCCTTGCCCATCGCTCTTTTCGCTTCCCTTCTTGCAGGGATCATCTTGGGCGTCCCGGTGTTGAAGACACGAGGTGATTACCTGGCGATTATCACCCTGGGCTTTGGGGAGATCATCCGCCTGTTGGTGATTTCCGACGCGTTGAAGCCCATCCTCGGTGGGGCCCAGGGCATTACCGGGGTGGCCCGCCCCCATCTGTTCGGGTGGACCGCGAAGGATCCTCAGGATTTCTTCTATTTCATTCTCGCGGCCATTGTCATCGGCTTTTTCATCTCCGTTCGCTTAAAGGATTCCCGTTTGGGACGGGCGTGGAAAGCCATTCGTGAGGATGAGGACGTTGCCATCGCGATGGGTATCGACCACGTGGCGACGAAGTTGACCGCGTTTGCCACGGGCGCGACACTGGCCGGGTTGAGCGGTGCCATCTTCTCCTCCAAGTTGTTCTCCATCGCCCCCCACTCGTTCAACATTCTCATCTCCATCTACGTGTTGAGCTTGCTCATCGTGGGGGGGATCGGCAGCTTGCCCGGCGTCGTCGTGGGTGCCTTTGCCCTGGTTGGGTTGCCCGAGCTGCTGCGGGAGTTCGCGGAATACCGTATGTTGGTGTACGGCGCGGCTCTGGTGGTGATGATGATTTACCGCCCCGAGGGGCTCTGGCCGGAGACATTGCACGTCGCCGAGTACAAACATCGCGAATCGACCTCGTCGCAGGCCACAACCGCCTCCGTGGGCGCGGGGAAATAGGAGGTGACCGGTGGGGATCTTGGATATTGTCCATGTGACGAAACGCTTCGGCGGCCTTATCGCCGTAAATGATGTGACGATTACGGTGGAACCCCGGACGATTCACAGCATTATCGGGCCGAACGGCGCGGGGAAGACCACCTTGTTCAACTGCATTACCGGTTTCTACCGGGCTGACGAAGGCCAGATTATCTTCGACGGCGAGCCCATCCAGTACCTCCCCCCAGACGAGATTGCACGGATGGGCATTGCCCGCACGTACCAGAACATCCGCCTTTTCTCCAACCTGACGGTTTTGGAGAACGTCCTTGTCGGGATGCATTCCCATCTGCACTCCTGGTTCATCGAGCCTATCCTCGGCCTTCCCAGTTATAAGCGCGAGGAGGCAGAGGCACGCGAGGAAGCCATGCGTCTCCTCCAGTTCGTGGAATTGGAGGACAAGGCGTTCTTCCTGTCCAAGAATTTGCCGTACGGTGAGCAACGCCGTTTGGAGATCGCCCGCGCGCTGGCACTGAAACCCAAGGTGCTCCTGCTGGACGAGCCCACCGCGGGCATGAACCCCCGTGAGACGGAAGAGACCATGGCCTTGATTCGGCGCTTGCGCGACGAGCGCGGGATCACCATTGTGCTCATCGAGCACGACATGAAGGTGGTCATGAACATCTCCGACATCATCAGCGTGCTGGACTACGGTCAGAAGATCGCCGAGGGTACACCGCTGGAGATTCGCACCAACCCGCGCGTGATCGAAGCCTACCTGGGCCGTGGTGCGGCTATGGGATTGTCAGAGGCAGCATAGCGTCTTTGCTTGCGGGATTTTGAAAAACCACGACATGAGGAGTGAAGGCCTATGGCTTTCTTCGAAATCGAGAACTTACACGTCTATTACGGCTTTATCCACGCGCTGAAAGGGATCTCCCTCACCGTGGAGGAGGGGGAGATTGTCACGTTGATCGGCGCGAACGGAGCCGGTAAGACGACAACGTTGCGTACCATCAGCGGCCTGCTTCGTCCTCAGGAAGGGGATGTGCGCTTCAACGGGGAGAGCTTGCTCCGGTACCGCCCGCACGAAATCGTGAAAATGGGGATCATCCACGTGCCGGAAGGACGGCGGGTGTTCGCGCGCATGACGGTGCAAGAGAACCTGGAGATGGGCGCGTATGTGCGCGAGGACAAGGACGGCATCGCTCAGGATTTGAAGCGGGTGTTCAAGTTGTTCCCCCGTCTGGAGGAACGACGCAGCCAGCTGGCAGGCACGCTGTCCGGTGGTGAGCAGCAGATGTTGGCCATTGGGCGGGCCCTCATGAGCCGACCACGGGTGCTGCTCATGGATGAGCCGTCCATGGGGTTGGCTCCTGTGCTTGTGGAAGAAATTTTCGACACCATCAAGGAGTTGAACGAGACCCAGAACCTGACGATTCTCCTGGTGGAGCAGAACGCGCACATGGCCCTGCAGATTGCCCATCGGGGGTATGTGCTGGAGACCGGTACCATCACCATCCAGGGGTCCGCGCAGGAACTGGCCCAGAATCCGGAGGTCCAGAAGGCGTACCTGGGGATGTGATATCCCATCGTGGAACGCCGAACCCGGAGGAGAAATCGGTTGGCGTTTCAACGATTTTTGGAAATGACGTCAGATGTTGTATAATGGAGGCGCTACCGTTCATCGGATCCGGTCGTGGGCATCTGGGAGTGTGGGGAGTTCGTATTTAAGTCGAGATGGACATTCGGGAGGTGGGGATGTCTCCTCCGAAAGCCCAAAGGATGCGTAAGTCGTCTACAGCTCATGATGAGGTAGAGCAGATTGCCCGCCGTATTTTCTGGGAGGAAGCGCCGCGCCTGCAGCGAGAGATCTACGAGGGGGAGCTGAAAAGGCTGCGGGAGATGTTCGAGCGCGAGTGTGCTCGCGCGTGGGACGCTATCCATGAACTTGCCGAGGCCCAGAAGCGTACCGAGGAGCGGCTGGACCGCTTGGAGGACCAGCTGAGCCGGTTGGAGGCGGTGGTTGCGGAGCTCGCCGAGGCGCAGAAGCGTACGGAAGAGCGGCTTGACCGCGTGGAAGGCCGGCTGGAGAAGGTGGAGAAAATCGTCGCCGAGCTTGCCGAGGCGCAGAAGCGTGCGGAGGAACGGCTGAGCCATTTGGAGGCGGTGGTTGCCGAGCTTGCCGAGGCCCAGAAGCGTTCGGAGGAGCGACTGGATCGTTTGGAGGCGGTGGTTGCGGAGCTCGCCGAGGCGCAGAAGCGTTCGGAAGAGCGGCTTGACCGAATGGAAGGCCGGCTGAGCGAAGTAGAGGATCGGCTTAGTAGGGTGGAGGAGCGGCTTGACCGCGTGGAGGCTCGGTTAGACCGGGTAGAAAACCGACTGGATGGGGTAGAAAATCGGTTGGGCCGAGTAGAAGGCCGGCTGGACAAGGTGGAAGAAATCGTTGCCAGGCTCGCCGAAGCGCAGGAACGCACGTACCAGGACGTACAGGAGCTAAAGAAGCATTACCGGGCCCTTTCCAACATCATTGGGGCGGACCTGGAAGTGGATGCCGAGGAGATGCTCTCCTGGGTATTGCGCAAGCGCGGGTACACCATCCTGGGACGAGCCTCCATTAAAGATACCAACGGGGACGTGGACGTTGCCATGCACGTCCGCTCTCCGGAGGGGGAAGACTACTGGGCTCTGGTGGAGGCCAAAGCCCGCTTGCGAGGGAAGGAATACCTCCAGTGGGTGCGGAAATTGCAGGACGCCTCCTACCAAAAGAAACTACAGCGGCTCGGCATGGAACCACCCTGGCTGGGGTATGCCTTCGCCCTGCGCGTCTACGATGATGTGCTGGAAATGGCGCCCGAGTACGGGGTGGGCATTCTCGACGTTCACGGAGAACAGGTTCAAGCTCGACCTCTCTATCCCTCCGAGGCGTAACCTTGGCCATCATCGACACATGGGAACATTACCTGCACAATTACGATGAAGGCCTGGGCTTAGTTTACGAACGATTCGTGCTGAACGACTTCTTGGGGCGCTTACGGGAACGGTTTGACGTCCGTACCGTTCTGGAAGCGCCCCTTTTTGGTATGGCGGGCGTTTCGGGCATCAACAGCGTCGTCCTGGCCCAGGCCGGATGTCAGGTGACCCTCGTGGACGACCACCCGCGGCGGGCGCGTGGCGTGCGTGCCATCTGGAACGAACTCGCCCTCCCCGTGCACCTCGTCCTCACATCGGACTGGGCCCATCTTCCCTTCCCCGATGACGCTTTCGACCTGACATGGGAGTGGGCCGGCCTATGGTTCCTCCCCGATCCGGAAGGTTTGTTGAGGGAATTGGTGCGGGTCAGCCGCAAAGTGATACTCATCGCCATGCCCAACCGCTGGCAACTGGGCTACTGGCTGCGGCGTTACCTCCTGGACCGGGACTTCTTCCTCCACGTGGACGAAAAGTGGACGCACATGGGGCGCATTCGGGCCGTCCTCGAGGACGCGGGGGCTCGCGTCCTCGAACAAGGCGTCCTCGATGTTCCCCCCTGGCCCGACACCGTCATGCCCGCGCGCGACGTATTGCGCAAACTGGGCATTCGCTCGCGACGGTTGGAAGCTCGCTTCAGCGGCGAGGGATGGCGTTGGTCCACCATGGACTATTACTTGGGGAAGGACCCCACCTTATACGACCGGGTCATGCGTTACACCTGGATTGAAAGGGCCCCTCTGCCCTGGCGGCTCAAAGCCTTGTGGGCCCACCACCGTTACCTCATCGCCGTACCCCCCTCCTCGTAAGGCAACGTCACCCGGGCCACCTCCTCCCCCGTGTGTGCCCTGTACAAAATCACCAGGATATCCTTCCCCCTCTCCGGCTCGGGCACATCGTACACGTCCACCACCCGTTCCCCGGGGGACCAAAACGTCGTGGGGTACGTGTTGTGCACCGGCACATCATCCACCGCGCGGATAACCGAACCGTCTGCGCGCACCAGGCGGGCCGACACCTTGTACTCCTCCTGGGGGCGGTCCAGGACATCCCAGTACAAAACCACCCGGATATGGGGCGCATGGTAGGGCAACCGTTCCCACCCGTACCCTGCCAGGTGAATCGTGGGAAGACAGGAACACGCGTGCCTGTAAGGGGGATCCGGATGGCCGTCCTGTCCCTTGTACGTCACCCGGACGAGCGGGCCCAGCGCGTCCAGCGCGTAACGTGACGCCACCCCGGACAAAGGTCGGGTAATGAACACCGCCTCCCCCCTTGCCAGAGCCTGCTCCACCGCGGCCAACCGTTGATCCTCCCGGTCGGCCGGAATCGTCCTCACGTCAGGGCGATAACCCAACACATCCCGAAAGTAGCGGACCAACGTCGTCTCCCCCAGAAGCCCCACAATAGCGCTCCCCCGGGGCATGGGCTGCCGCATCATATCCCGACCCACATCGTACACCGCCCAATCATCCGAGCGGTCCCGAACCTCCCATTCGTGCACCGTCTGCTTCAAGGGGTGGAGTAACACCAGGGCCAGGAGCACCCCGGCCCACACTCTGTATCCCCACGTCCACCTCATCCATGCCCCCACTCGCCCCACCCGATCCAATCCCCATGCCGCGGGGAAGAGGGCCAGGAGCACCACCGGCAAGAAGAACACCTCTATATCCGTCACCCGGTAATGGACGGCAAAGGCCAGGTGGAAGAACAGGGCCAAAAGCACGCCACGACCGAAGGGGCCGGAACGCCACGCGCCGTATATCCCAAGGAGGGCCAGGATCAGAAGGACCCATCCCCCCTCCTGCACGAACAAGTGGACATAATCCCCGGCCGTCCGGTGCACGTTGAAGGGATTCCCCGTGAGAAATACCCGATAATCGCGGGCCATCACCCATCGCCAAAAACCGGCCCACCCGTTCTCATACGTGCCGTCGAGGGATCCCACCCGAGCGCCGATCAGGGGAATATACGCGTAGAGGAACAACGGCCCCAGCATCCACACCAGACGTCGGGCCCAGCGACGGCGTGGGCCCAGGGCATCGCGGCGCAACCACATCCAATACGCGGCCGTGGGCAAGAGGAGCACGATCATGCGGTGATGGGCCAACCCCAGGCCGATGATCAGGGCCAGCACATCCGCGGCCCGCCCCGGCCTTCTCCCCTCCACCAACGCCTGACCTGCCCAGAGAAAAGCGGCCATCAGCGCCCAGTGGAGCGCGTACACCTCCGCGATGGTCGCCTCGGCCCAGAAGGTCGGTGCCAGGGCCAGAACCAGCGTCAGGGGCCAGGACCAGCGGGAGTGGAGGGGCAAGCGGGATAGGGTGTAGCCGAGCACGCCCAGGGTTATGCCCGCGAACCCCGCGGAAAGGACGTTGAGGCGGAAGGCCGGGTCCCGCAGGGGGAACATGTGTGTCCACGCATATCCCACCAGCGTGTAAAGGGGGTAACCCGGGGGATGGGGCACTCCCAGAAGGGGGATGACTACCTGGAACTCCAGGGAATCGTCGAAAATCGTGGCCACGGAGGGCGCGGCCGTGCGCACGTAAAGGGCCATCCCTGCCAGGGCCAGGAGAAGGGGAAGGACGCGGGTGAGGCGCTCACGAGAGATGTACATCGAGCCACTTCTCCAGATCCTTGAGGACCACGGCCTTGTGGACGTCGTTGTGGGATTCGTGATACCCATCCCTGTACTCGATGAGCCGGGCGTCCTCGGTGGGCACATGCGCGATGAACTCCCGACTGCCCTCGATGGGGGCCAACCGATCGGCCGTCCCGTGGAGGATAAGCAACGGCAACGTCCACCGGGAGGCACCCTCGTGCACCCGTTCCACCGCGCGGCTCAACTCCGTGCCCAGCCGGGCACTGGCCATACTGTGGACCAGAGGATCCTGCGTGTATGCCCGGACCACCTCAGGGTCCCGGGAGAGGGCCTCCGCGTCCAGGTGCGTGTTCAACGCCAGCCGGGGCCACACCCGTGAGAGAACGCGGCTAATCCCCAGGAGCAGGGGGGACACACCGGGTTGGCTCAAGACAGGGCCGGACGCAATGACCCCATCGAGCCCCTCGGGGTGAGCGAGGGCGTAATCCAACACGATAAGGCCGCCCATGCTGTGGCCGAACAGGAACAGGGGGACGTGGGGCAGTTCCTCGCGGACCAAGCGCAAGAACCGGTCCACATCCTCCGTGTACTCCTCCCACCGGTTCACGTGCCCCCGTTGCCCCTCCGAGCGGCCATGTCCGCGCAGGTCGAAAGCGAAGAGCGCGTACCCTCGGGGGACGAAATACTCGACAAGGGAGGCATAGCGGCCGCTATGTTCGCCGAACCCGTGGACCAGAGCGATGGCCGCTTTGATGGCCCCATCGGGATACCACGTTTGTCGGAACAAGGAAAGACGTCCCGTGCCCTCGAATGTCCCCGTTACATGTTTCATTGCCCTCTCCTTGGGTCCACCGTCCTTGCTTCCCCCATTGTACACGCGCGGGGGAGAGGGACCAAACCGGTATCCGATTTCCGAGGTCGGTTGGACTTCGGAAATCGGGGGTATGACTATACTTAATTTGGGACAGAAAGCACAATATTAAACTTTGCGCGCGGCCCAATTTTAAGATTTTTCCTCCCCGGGCCCGTCCATCCTTTGCATATTTAGGGTTGCTCCCCCCGTTTCTCCCCTAAATATAGGGGTGGGGATGCCCCTCTCCTCGTGGACGACCGTTTTCGGGGGGCTGCGTAGCCCAAAAGGGGGGTTGCCAAACCTCCGGGGATGGGTATAATGAGGACGTCATCAAAGCAGCACGACATCATCGCCGACGCACGACAGCGGTAGCCCCACACGCTGCGTGGTCAACCCTTGGGTCGACATCGACGCTGACATGGCAAAAGGGGTGCAGTGGATTGGCTACGTCCTCTCCATGCCCCGCGCGTTACTTCAAGAACGCAACTGAATACTGTGCCGAAACGGGCATGAAAGACGAAAGGGTGCGGCAATGCACCCACGAGGGGGATCTTTTTGCCCATTTTCAGGCGGGCAAGGGGTAGGACGCGGTTTCTACCCCATACCATCACTTGTGAACGAGGTGAGGCCATATGATCGGGTCCCATCATGCCGACCCCAAACACCTGTGGGAGGCGACACTTGCGCACCTCCAGGTCCAGTTGAGCCGACGGGATTTCAACACCTGGCTGAAGGACACCCATTTGGTCGCCTACGAGGATGGGGCATTCATCATCGGCGTCCCCAACGCGTTCGCCAAGGAGTGGTTGAGCAACCGCCTCCATCCCGTCATCAAACGCACGCTGGAAACGGTGGCCAACCGTTCGACGGAAATTCATTACATCGTGGATCCTCGTCCCCTGGCCTCGGCCGTCGACGAACCCATGCCCCTGGCCGAACCGGAGGTGAATGTCGCTCCCGTGGAGGAAACCGTTCTCAATCCCAAGTACACCTTCGACCGATTCATCGTTGGGCCGAACAATCGTATGGCCCATGCCGCGGCTATGGCCGTGGCCGAACGTCCCGGTCACGCGTACAATCCCCTCTTCATCTACGGGGGGGTAGGACTGGGGAAGACGCACCTGTTACACGCCATCGGACACATGGCCCGCGCCCAGGGATATCGGGTCCTGTACGTCTCCTCGGAAACCTTCACCAACGACCTGATCAACGCCATCCGCACGCAAACCACCGACGAGTTCCGGGCCCGGTACCGGCATGTGGACGTGCTCCTCATCGACGACATCCAGTTCATCGCGGGCAAGGAGAGCACGCAAGAGGAATTCTTTCACACCTTCAACAGCTTGCACGCGGCCAACAAACAGATCTGCCTCACGAGCGACCGTCCTCCCAGGGAGATTGCCACCCTGGAGGAACGCCTGCGGTCCCGCTTCCAGGGGGGGATTATTGTGGACATCCGCACGCCGGACTTCGAGATGCGGTTGGCCATTTTGCGCTCCCATGCGGAGGAGGCCGGCGTTTTCGTGCCGGACGACGTCCTCTCCTACGTGGCCGAGCGCGTCCAGAGCAACGTGCGCGAACTCGTGGGCGCGTTCAACCGCCTTCTGGCCCATGCCGTCCTCATCAAGGAACCCTTGACCCTCTCCCTGGCCCGCGAAATCCTCGAGGACATGGTGCCGGTGAAGCGTCAACTGACGCCGGAAGCCCTCATCCGCGCGGTGGCCCAATACTATCACATCAGCGTGGAGGACCTGCGGAGCAAGAGTCGGCGGCGCACCATTGCCCACCCACGGCAGGTGGCCATGTACCTGTTGCGGGAGGAAACGGGGCTTTCCTTCCCCCAGATCGGGGAGCTGCTGGGGGGACGGGATCACACGACCGTCATGCACGGGTACGAGCGGGTGGCCCAGGAGCTGGCCCACCAGCCCCAGCTGGAGCGGGAGATCAAGGAGATACGCACCCTGGCGGAGCGGGGAGGCGTTCCCGTCTACAGTTGAGCACCGCGGGGAAAGACTCTGTTGGCAAACTCGCGGGAGAGGAACGCCGGATGCAAATTTGCACGGCGCTTCTACGAGCTCTTCGGGTGAGGCAGGGGAGCTCGGCAGTCTCTACGGTCTGGGGCCGAACCCGTCAGGGCTTCGCCGCAATAGGTGTTCACACGGAGCCACGGAGAACACGGAGGTTTCCCTGTGTCCTCTGGGGCTCCGTGTGATGCTGTTCAAGACGTCCGACCTCTTCGGGTGAGGCGGGGGAGAGCTCGGATGTCTCCATAAGTTACTCTTCCCCTTCCTCCTCGGTCCCCTCCGCCTTCTCCTCCTCCAGAGG
>WGAA01000286.1 GCA_015489285.1 Anaerolineae bacterium
TTACGCATTACGCATCACGAATCACGTATCACGCATCACGCATCACGTCGTCAGGCCGCAGACTGCGGAAGCCGGAGCACCGGGTTCTCGTGAGGATATAAGGAGGCATAGTGGGACCTATCGAGACGTTGTGGGGCGTCGTCGTACTGATCTTCGTTGTCATCGCCCTGGTGCGCGGGTACCACAAGGAGCTGGGCGTCACCGTGCTCCTCCTCATCGTCCTCTTCCTGGAGTTGCAATTCGGGGACGCGGTGGAGGCCCGCCTGAAGGCGCAAATCCTCCCGCGCGTGATTTCGGCGTTGGGCGGCGACCCCAAGACATCGGTGGAGTTGGAGAATCTGCTTTTGCTGTTGATCTATCAGGGCCTGCTCATCGCGGTCGTCTTCGCCACGTACGCGGGGCGGACCTTTTCCTTCCCGGGCGCGCCCCCGCGGGGCGCGGAGGGGACCTTCTTCAACATCATCGTCGGCCTGGTCAACGGATATCTGTTCACCGGGACCTTGTGGTATTACCTGCACAAGTACGATTATCCCTACTTGAAGCAGTGGGGGCTGTTCGACCCCACCCTGCTGACGGAGCGGGCGCTGCACATGTTGCGTTACGTTCCGCCCGCGTTGTTCCACGATCATCCGGAATTTTTGGCCGCGTTTGCGGGCATTCTGGTCATCCTGAGTGTGAGGAAGTGAGGCGTGTGATGGCGTTTCCCTGGCAGCGTGTGCACATCGTCGGCATTGGAGGGACCGGACTTTCGGCCATCGCGCGCGTCCTTTTGGAACGGGGCATCCGTGTGAGCGGGTGTGACCGGCAATCCGGGCCCCTGATGCAGGCCGTGGCCGACGCGGGCGCCCGCGTCTTCCTGGGCCACGACCCCGACCACGTGCGCTCGGCCGACGCGCTCCTGGTCACTTCGGCTGTGCCGGAGGATCACCCCGAGGTGCGGGCCGCGCGGGAGCAGGGGATCCCCGTGCTGCGCCGTCGGGATTTCCTCCCTTACCTTCTGGAGGGGCGGGAGGTCATCGGCGTTGCGGGGACCCACGGCAAGACGACGACGACGGGGATGATCGTGCACATGTTGCGCCGTGGGGGCGTGCGCGCGGGGTACATCGTGGGATCCCCCCTGCCCGAGTGGGGCAACGCGGCCTGGGGGGATGAGCCCACCTTTGTCATCGAAGCGGATGAGTACGATTACATGTTCTGGGGATTGCGGCCGCGTGTGGCCGTCATCACCAATGTGGAGTGGGACCACGTGGACTTGTTCCCCACGGAGGAGGTCTATCGGGAGGCCTTCCTCCACTATGCCCGGCAGGCCCATCGGGTGGTGGCCTGCGCCGAGGATCCGGGGGCCCTGGATGTGGCCCGTCGGTCCGGCAGGCCGGTGATCACCTACGGGTTCCGGGCAGATGCGGATTGGCAGGCTCATGGGGTCGTCGACACCCGGGGGCGGATCCGGTTCCGGCCTGTGCGGGCGGGCACGCAGGTGGGACCGGCCCTGACGTTGCAGGTGCCGGGGCGTCACAACGTGCTGAACGCGTTGGCAGCGCTGGCAGCCCTGGACGCCGCCGGATTCTCCCCCGACGTGTTGGCTCCCCATGTGTCTACATATCGCGGCGCGCATCGCCGCTTTCAGCACATAGGATCCTTGGAAGGGGTGGAGATCATCGATGACTACGCACATCACCCTACAGAAGTCCGAGCCACCCTAGCCGCCCTCCGACAGGTCTTTCCCGGGCGACGGGTGTGGGCTGTGTTTCAGCCCCACACGTATTCACGCACGCGCGCGTTGTTGGATCGATGGCGGGACGCGTTCGACGACGCGGATGACGTGGTGGTTATGGATATCTACGCCGCCCGGGAACAGGCCACCTTGGGGCTTTCGGGGGAGTATGTTGCCCGCGCCTTACACCATCCCCGGGTCCATTACACCGGGGACGTGGAGGCAACGGTCACCTTCCTCCGGGAACACATTCGGCCGGGCGATGTGGTCATTACCCTGGGCGCGGGGACGAACACCCACGTGGCCAGGATGTTGGCCCGATCCCCCGCCCGTGCGCTTTCGGGAGGAAGTGGATGAGCGTTCCGGCTTCCCTGAAGGCCCGTTGGCAACAACTCCTTGGGGACGACCTGTTGGCCGAGGACGTCCCCCTGGCACCTTATACATCCTTTCGTGTGGGAGGGCCCGCGGAGGTGTTGGCCATGCCCTCCCGCCGGGAACATCTGATCGCCCTGCTCCTGGACGCGCACAGGGCCGGGATCCCCATCACCCTCCTGGGTGGGGCGAGTAACGTCCTCGTCCCCGACGAGGGGGTGCGCGGCTTGGTGGTCATCAACCGCTGTCGGGGATATCGGGTCGAGCCCGCGCCGCGGCCCCACGTCTGGGTCGAATCGGGCATGTCCCTGGCCGGTTTGGCCCGGGCCCTCATCCGTGAGGGCTGGGATGGCCTCACGTGGGCGGTGAGCATCCCCGGGACCGTGGGGGGCGCGGTGGTGGGCAACGCGGGCGCGCACGGCGGGGACATCGCGTCCGTCCTGGAGGAGGTGACGTTGTTGGAGGCGGACGGACGGGTGCATCGGGTGCCCGGGGCCGCGCTGGAGCTGGCTTACCGCACATCGCGGCTGAAGCGGGCACGTCGGGCCGGCCGTCCCTTCCCCGTCGTCCTGGACGCCCGCCTGCGCGTGTGGCCGGGGGATCCGGACCGCTTGCGCGCGGTCGCGGACGCCCATCTGGCGTATCGGCGGCGCACCCAGCCCGGGGAGCCCAGTGTGGGCTCCGTGTTCCGCAATCCCCCGGGGGATTACGCGGGTCGGCTCATCGAGGCGGCCGGGTTGAAGGGGTATCGTCTGGGGAACGTGGCCGTCTCCCCGGTCCACGCGAACTTCATCGTCAACCTGGGTGGGGGGCGCGCGGCCGAGGTGTTGGCCCTCATGCGGCTGATCCAGGAGCGGGTGGCGACGCGCTTCGGCGTCCACCTGGAGCCGGAGATCATCGTCCTGGGACAGGGCGAGTACGTGGAGCAAAGGGGGTAGAGACGATGGACGTAGGGGTCATATTCGGCGGTCCTTCAGCGGAACACGAGGTGAGCATCCACTCCGCTCGCTATATCGTGCGGATGCTGGTGAGCAAGGGGTACGGCATCCACTTGATGGCCGTGGACCGGTGGGGACGCTGGTGGTTCGACGATGTGGCGGAACGGGTTCTCGCGGACGGGCCCGATGTCATCGCTCCCCCGGAGGGCCCGGTGAGCCCCCGGGATCGGGTGCCCCCCCTGGAGCGTTTGACCGCGGTGGACATTCTCTTCCCCGTGCTCCACGGTCCTTACGGGGAGGATGGGACGTTGCAGGGCCTTTTCGAGGTGGTGGGGGTGCCCTATGTGGGCAGCGGGGTGGCGGCCAGTGCCGCGGCCATGGATAAGCCCCTGGCCAAGGCCCTCTTCCGTGGTCACGGCATCCCGGTCCTCCCCTGGTTGGTGGTCATGCGCAAGGATGTGGCACGGTGGCCCTCGGCCACGGTAGCCCGCATCGAGGCGGCCTTTCCTTACCCCCTGTTCGTCAAACCGGCGAACCTGGGGTCGAGCATCGGGATCACGAAGGTCAAGTCCCGATCCCAGTTGTTGCCTGCCCTGGAGCTGGCAGGTCGCTATGACAGGAAGATCTTGGTAGAGCCGGGGATTCCTGCTCGGGAGATAGAGGTGAGCGTTCTTGGGAATGAGGACGCGCGCGCGTCGGTGCCCGGTGAGGTCATTCCGGGAAAAGAGTGGTATAATTACGAGGCGAAGTACATCGACGAAAATTCGGAACTGGTCATTCCTGCCCCTCTGTCCCCCGACATCGCGGCCACGGTGCAGGAGATGGCGGTACGCGCGTTCCGTGCCTTAGACGCGGCGGGCCTGGCACGGGTCGACTTTCTCCTGCACAAAGGGACCGGCGATGTGTTCCTCAACGAAGTGAACACAATGCCCGGCTTTACCCAGATCAGCATGTATCCCAAGTTGTGGGAGGCCAGTGGGCTGCCTGGCCCTGATCTGGTGGACACACTTATCCGATTGGGGTTAGAGCGCCATGCAGAGGGTCACCGTCGTCTCACCGCAGTCAACCCGTAAACGGCAGGTGCACGTGTACAGGAAGAAGCGAACACGTCGCTTACGACGCCGAACGACATCACGACGATTTTCCCGGGAGGCCCGGAACGCCACCGTGGTCCTGCGCCAGTGGCGTCGGCGTTGGGCCCTTCCCCCGTTGGGGCGCGCCCAACTTCTCTCCCTGGGGTTGATCGGCGTCGTCATTGCCCTGCTGGCCTTCGTGGGCATGAGCAGCTGGTTCTACCTGTACGACGAGGCCATCCAGGTCGAGGGATGCCGTTACACCCCTCGCGAGGATGTGTTGCAGGCCGCCCAGGTCGAGGGCTGGCACATCTTCTTCATCGACCCGAGGGAGATAGCCCAACGGGTGGAGGCCCTTCCGTACGTGCGGCGCGCGCACGTGCGCATCGGTTTTCCCGCGCGCATGTGGATTACCGTGGAGGAGCGCACGCCCGTCCTCCGCTGGGAGCGGAAGGGCACCCTGTTTTGGGTGGACAAGGAGGGGCATGTCATGCCCGCGCGGGAGGGGGGACCACCCCTTCTCGTCGTGGACCCGGAGGGCGCGGCCACGGTGGAGGATGCCGAGGAGGGCATCCGTTTCGACCCGTATGTGTTGACCGCGTTGGACGAAGTTCATGCCATTTTGCCCGAAGTAAGTACAATATACTATGACACAAGCACAGGATTGCGCTTTGTTTTGAAGGATAACGCGGGGGACATCCAGGTGTACCTGGGCACGTTGATGGGCTTGGAGGAACGCTTGTCCCGTCTGCCCCAGGTGTTGAAGGAAATGCGAGCCCGTGGGACCCACTTCCGGCTTATCGACCTCAGTCACCCGGAAGAAGTGGTCGTCCTTCCTTAGGTTTCGGGCCGGTGAACGTTGAGGAGGCATAAACGGTGGGGGATATTATAGCCGCACTGGATGTAGGGACCACCAAGATCTGCGCCATGATCGCGGAGGTGGAGGGCGAGGAGGAGATGGCCATCCTGGGCGTGGGCCACGTTCCCTCCCGCGGGGTAAAACGGGGAACCGTGGTCAACGTGCAGGAGGTGACCGCGGCCATCGGGGAGGCCGTCGCCCAGGCCGAGCGGACCGCGAACATCCGCGTGGCCAACGCGTACGTGAGCCTCTCGGGCCACCACGTGGAATCCATGCCCTCCCAGGGCGCGGTCACCCTCTCCCCTCGGGGCACGCGCAGCGTGACCCTGGATGACGTGGCCCGCGCTCTGGAGAACGCCCGGGCGAAACCCTTGCCCCACAACCGGGAGGTGGTCCAGACCCTGCCGCGCATGTTCAAGGTGGATGACCAGGACGGCATCCGCGAACCCCTGGGCATGGAGGGGTTCCGCCTGGAGGTGGATGCCCTGGTGATCACCGCTTCGACGGTCGCGGTGCAGAATCTGGTCAAATGCGTGCGCGCGAACGGCATCGAAATCGACGGCCTCGTCCTGCAGGGCGTGGCGTCGGGCATGGCCGTGCTCACGCCCGAGGAACGGGAGCTGGGCGTCGCGGTCATCGACATCGGGGGGGGCACGACGGACGTGGCCATCTTCCTGGAGGGGAGTCCCTGGCACGTCTTTTCCGTGCCCGTGGCCGGGTACCACCTGACCCAGGACGTGGCCATCGGGCTGCGGATGCCCTTGACCATGGCCGAGGAGCTGAAGATCCGGTACGGTCACGCCCAACCCAAGTGGGTCTCCCCCGATGAAAACGTGGGTATCGAGGGGTTCGGCGACGAAAGCCGCCGCACCATCAGTCGCCATTTCCTGTCACAGATCTTGGAAGCACGGGCAGAGGAGATCCTGGACCTGGCCTGGCGGGGGATCAAGGCCTCCGGGTACGATGGTCTCCTGCCCGCAGGGGTGGTATTGACGGGGGGAAGTGCGCAGCTGGCCGGCTTCCGTGATCTGGCGCGGGAGCGGTTGCAAGTGCCCGTGCGCATCGGTCACGTCCCCAACGTTCAGGGATTGACCGAGGAGTACCGCACGCCGGCCTACGCCACCGTCCTGGGGCTCCTCATCTGGGGGGCTAAACACCCGGATATCCTCTCCTATTCCCCCCTGAGCTCGGATAGCCGAGGCCGGGGGGATGATGCGCTGGGACGGTTTGGCGAGTGGCTGCGCCGTTTGTTGCCCTGATCGAGGCGAGCAATGAGCTGGAAACCGGTGGCGAGCTTCCATTATAACCCGGAACGCAGGGAACGGGTTCGCGACCTGTTCGCTCATTCTCGCTCCGTGGTGGCGACGCAGGAAAAGACGCCCCCCGCGGCCGCACGCACATCGGAGCCGACCGTCGTTGTGGAGCCGGGCGGTCCGACCGAGGGGGTAGAGGGAAAGGAGGAACATCCTGTTATGAGTGGTAAGCGAGCAGCAACGCGAGATCTCGTGGAAAATGCAGCGAAGATCAAGGTCATCGGCCTGGGCGGCGGCGGATCGAACGCGGTCGACCGCATGATCGAGATGGGGCTCAAAGGGGTGGAGTTCGTGGCCGTGAACACGGACACACAGGCCCTCATGCGGTCTCAGGCCCCCGTTCGCATCCGCATCGGCGAACGCTTGACCCGGGGCCTGGGCTCGGGAGGGGACCCGGAGATCGGTCGCAAGGCCGCGGAGGAGTCCCTGGAGGAGTTGCGGGAGGTCGTGAAGGGCGCGGATATGGTCTTCATCACCGCGGGGATGGGCGGTGGTACGGGGACCGGTGCCAGCCCCATCGTGGCCCAGTTGGCCCGGGAGGAGGGCGCGCTCACCATCGGCGTGGTGACCAAGCCCTTCGCCTTCGAGGGGAGTCGGCGCCGCCGCATCGCGGAGGAAGGGGTGGCAGAGCTGGCGAAGAACGTGGACACCCTCATCGTGGTGCCCAACGACCGTCTCCTCCAGCTTGCGGACAAGAAGATGACCATGTTGGAAGCCTTCCGCCTGGCCGATGATGTCCTCCGTCAGGGCATTCAGGGGATTTCCGAGCTCATCACCGTGCCCGGGCTCATCAACCTGGACTTCGCGGATGTGCGTTCGGTGATGAAGGAGGGGGGGAACGCGCTCATGTCCATCGGCTACGGCAGCGGGGAAAACCGGGCCGTAGAAGCCGCGGAGGCGGCCATCCACAGCAAGCTGTTGGATATCAGCATCGACGGCGCGCGGGGCGTCCTCTTCAACGTCACCGGGGGCCAAGACCTCACCCTGCATGAGGTCTATGCGGCCGCGGAGATGATCCAGCGGGCCGCGCACGACGACGCGAACATCATCTTCGGCGCGGTCCTCGACGAGAGCATGGGCGACGAGATCCGCATCACGGTCATTGCCACGGGCTTCGATCGGGCCGACAAGGCCGAACCCATTCCCCAGTCCTCTCCTATCCCCTTCCCCAGGGAACGGGTTTCCGGCAGCGATGACCTGGATATGCCCGCGTTCTTGCGTCGCAAACGGAATGAGGGGTGAGGCTTTGCCCCTAGATGGGCTTCCAGAATTCGGTGCCCTAAAAAATAGCTCGAAATTCCTTTTCCCGAAGCTTCGGCATCGTTCGACGAAAAAGGGAGGCGTGAGAGGATGAAGGGAGCTCAGTTGCACGTCGAAATCGGGGATACCCTTCAGGAGGGGGAGGGACGCGGGGAAAATGTGAACGAACCCGCGAAAACTTCCCAGCCCGCTTCCGAAGACGGGCTCCCCACGGAGGACGGCTCCGGGACCGAGGCGGAATAGGCGCGCGCGGCCCGGGGCTCTCCTCCCTCCACCCCCTTTGCCCCGAATTTGCATCGAACCCCCACCCTGTGTTATACTCCCGACCGCTTCGATAGACCCTATATGTAGTGTTTGTCTATCCGTAACCCCCTATATGTGGACATATACGAAAGGAGGCCACGGTGATCTGCCCGTACTGTGGGTACAACGATTCCCGGGTGCTGGACACGCGGGATACGGGACGCACGATCCGGCGACGACGGGAGTGCCGTCGCTGTGGGAAGCGCTTTACCACGTACGAGCAGGTGGCCCTTTCTGTGTCCGTGGTCAAGCGGGACGGTCGTCGTGAGCCCTTTGACCGGGAGAAGATCTTGCAGGGGTTGCGTATTGCCAGCGCGAAACGCCCCATATCGGCGGATGCCCTGGAGCGCATTGTGGATCAGGTGGAGGAGTACGTGTTCAGCCAGGGAAAGGCGGAGATCCCGAGCAAAGTCATCGGGAACCTGGTCCTGGAACACCTGCGCCAGGTGGATCCCGTCGCCTACATCCGTTTTGCCACTGTGTACCTTCAGCTTCCCGACCTGGACGCCGTACGGCAGGAGATCGACCGCCTGATCTCCTCCTCGTAGGTGCCCCCTGAAGGTCATCACGTCCCTTGGAACGATAAGGAGGGGTTCGTGTCCCTCTGAGCCAA
>WGAA01000287.1 GCA_015489285.1 Anaerolineae bacterium
AGGAAGGTCAGAAGAACCGGACGCCAGCGCGGCGGCTCCACGTACCCAGACCGCGTACCGTTCATAGCCACTCCTCGACGTACTCCCGGATAGGCCCCCCTCGGCGCATCCCCTCCCAATCCTGCACCTCATCCACATCTACGGCCAGGCCCGGGGAACGAACGACCTGCACGTGCAGGCCCAACATGCGGGCCCAGGCCACATGGCGCAGAAAACTCCCCTGCCCGAACAGGGGGGGCAACGCGGTTGGTGGGGCCGAGAGGAACGCGTTCGTCCCCCTCTCCTGCCGGTCGGGGGCGATGACCAGGTGGGGGAGGGGCATTGCACGGCTCCGTTGCCACAGGGCCTCCACCTCCGCGGGGGAGAGATACGGCAGATCCGCGGGCAAGACCAACGCCCGTTGCCATCCCATCTCCTCGGCCCATGCCAGAGCATCGGAAAGGACCCGGTTCAGGGGGGTCTCCACCCGTTCCGGGGGGAAGATCAGCGGCGGGAGGTCCCCCGAGTCCGTCCACTCCAGGCGCCACATGCCCCACTCGGCCAGGGGGACGGCGCCCGCGCGCTCGGCCAGGCGGACGCCGGCAGCATCCCCGGCCAGAACGAACACGCGTGTGGGCACCGCGGCCCGCCGGACGGCCGAGACCACATGGAGGAACATGTGCCGTACCAACCCGCGGCGCTCCTCGGGGCGCAGGGCAGAGCGCAACCGCCCTTTAGCCCGGTCCAACGTCTTCAAGGGGATGAAAACGGCCAGCGTCTGCTGCCCCATCATACCATCCATCCCGCGGTGCGCAGCGCGGCCCGGGCCACCCGCACCTTGTCCTCCGGGGAACGCATCCACGTATCCACGACGGTGACCCGCATGTCCAGGGCCTCGATTTCGGGCGCGAGCGCGGCATCGCGCGTGTCCAGGAGAAATCCGCCGACAATCTCCCGGTAATGGCGGGCCACGGTCAGGGCCGAGGCGGGGAGGCCGAACTCCTGCATCAACTTGGCGGCCGGACCCTTCACTGCCTGTCCGCCGATGATGGGGGAAATGGCCACCACCTGCTCCCGGCGCCGGCGCAACCGTTCCCGGACACCGGGGAGGGCCAGGATGGGGTCCAGGCTCAAATAGGGGTTGGAGGGGGCGAAGATGATGACCTGGGCCGCATCCAGCGCGCTCAACACCTCCGGCGTCGGTCGTGCCATCTCTATCCCGCGGAAGCGAATGGCCCGAACCCGGGGCCGGGCCCCCCGGTGCACGAAATACTCCTGGAAGGGCAATTCCCCCTCATCGGTCATCACCACCGTGCGCACGGGGTCGTCACTCATGGGCAACAGGCGCGCCTGCACGCCCAACGCCCGTCGCAACCGGTCCGTCACCTGGGTCAACGTCATCCCCCGGTCGAGCCAGTGCCGTCTCAAGATGTGCGTGGCCAGATCCTTATCGCCCAGGCGGAACCAGGTGGGAGCGCCGTACCGTCCCAGCATCTCCAGCGCGTGAAAGGTATCCCCTGCGAGCCCCCACCCCTGCTCCGGGTGCTGGATCCCGGCCAGGGTGTACATCACCGTGTCCAGATCGGGGGAGATGGGCAGCCCCATGTGCTCGAAATCGTCCCCCGTGTTGACGATGACCGTGAGCGTGTGGGGCGGAAGGAGGCGGTACACGCCATCCGCGCCCTTGGCTCCGCCGACGCCCCCGGCCAGGACCGTCACCTGTCGGGGCCATGCAGGAGAGGGGGGTCTGGGCTTCATGGCTCATCCTCCAGCCAACGGACGACATCCGTCAGAGGACGGCGTTCCCCCTGACGCGTTTCCGCGGGGAAGCCCAGGGTGATGAACCCCTGGGCGATCCAGTCCTCGGGCAGGCCAAGGACGGCGCGGGCCACATCGGGGGTATAGAGGGGGGCGCAGACCCAGCACGCGCCCAGCCCCAGCGCGTGGGCGGCCAGGAGCGCGTTCTGCCCCGCCATTGCCGTACTCTGAACGGCCATCACATACTCCGCGGTGCGACGCCGTTCGTCCTCGTACACGTCCATGTCCCGCATGCTCAGGGCCACAAGGATGAGGACGGGGGCCTCGCGCAGGCGGCTTTGGGAGCGGGCCACGCGCGCCTCGATCGCCTCGGGGGAGAGGCCGTCCGCGCGCAGATCCTCCCGCCACCGTTCCGCCATCGCCCGGAGCAGGGCCTCCCGCTTGGGTCCGCGGGGGATGACCGCGAAGCGCCAGGGTTGGCGGTTGTGTGCGGAGGGGGCCCAGCGCGCGGCATCGAGAACGCGCAAAATCCACTCGCGGGGTACGGGGCGCGAGGCATATCGGCGAATACTCCGTCGTTCGCGTACAACCGTCCAGAAATCCATCATCCGCCCTGTTCCACCAGCGCGGGGACGACCTGTTTCTTGCGGGAGAGGACGCCGGGAAGCCAGGCGTATCCCTCCTTCAGGGAAACCCCAAAGGCCCGCTCGACGAGACGGGTGTTCCCCACGGCCAGGATCAAACTCCCCTCGGCCAGAACATCGGTGACCATGAGGAGGACGACATCGTACGCGCCCTGTTCCTGCAACCGCCGGAGCGCGGCGCGGAACTCGTCGAGGCGGGCCAGCACCCGCTCCCGGTCGGCCACCTCCACCTGCCCGATGGCCATCCGCGTCCCCCCGAAGGTGTACACCTTGAGATCCCCGGTCACCAGATCCCAGGCGGAAAGGCCGGTGATGTCCGTCTTGGCCCGATACATCTCCACGCCGAACTCCTGCCAGCGGACCCCGGCCAATGTCTCCAGCGCCTCCACCGCGTCCCGGTCCCACGCGGTCGTCGTCGGCGAGCGGAGCAACATGGTATCGGAGAGGATGGCGGCCAACATCAATCCCGCCATCTCCCGGGGGGGCGTTATCCCCACCTCCTTGTAGCGGCGGAAGACCAGCGTCGCGGAACAGCCGACCGGTTGGACCCAGACGCGCAAGGGGGCCCGCGTTTCCAGGCCGCCCAGGTGATGGTGGTCCAGGATCTCCAGAATATCGGCCTCCTCCACGCCCGGCACCGCCTGGTTGGGCTCCGAATGGTCGACCAGGATAACCCGACGCCGTTTGGGGTGCAAAAGGTCGTGGCGGGTCAGGATGCCCAAGAGGCGCGTCTCCTCGTCCACAACGAGCGCGACCCCGTGCCGGTCCTGCATCATATCGGGGACGATATCGCTCAAGATCTCCTCGGGGGAAAAGGTCAGGGGATGGACCTCGGCCATAGCAATCGCGGGCAGGCTCAAACGCACCAGGCGCAGGGTGGAGGCGGTGGAGTGGGGGGAGAGGATGACCACCGCGTTCCGACGCCGGGCCATCTCCAGGATCTGGCGGCGAGGCCGGATCCCCCCGGAGACGATGAGCGCGCTGGCCCCCAGCTCCAGGGACGTCCGCTGCGCGTCCAGGCGGTTGGCCACGATGACCACGTCCCCCGGCTGCATGAACTTGCGCATCAGAGAGGGCGTCATCGCGGCCACCACAGGTCGCCCGGACAGGCGGGTCTCCGGCCGCCCGACCAGCAACCGTCCCTCCAGCGTCCGCACCACCTGGGCCACCGTGGGAGGCTCCTCCGCGAAGGTGAACGTCCCCGCCTCGTGAATGTACAGCTCGGCCAGGGTACGCGTCGTCACCAGGCCCACCGGCCGCGTCTCCGCATCGACCAGGGGGACCGAACGCACCCCCTTTTCCCGCATGAGGAAGCCGACTTCGTAGGAGGTCGCGTCCTGGGGCGCGGTGACCACATCCCACACCATGGCCTCCCGCACCCGCTGGTACACGTGGGGCAACAAGGGAGGGGTCGGGGTGTTGAAGTGATCGAGGACGAAGCGGGTCTCCCGGTTGAGATCGCCCAAACGGAAGGCCTGAAAGACCTCCTCCGGTTCCTCCCGGCTTTTGAGCCACGCGTACGCGATGGGGGAGGCGATGGAATCGGTGTCCGGGTTCCGGTGCCCGACGACCGCGATGACGTCGGCCTCTTCTCGGCTCATGATTCGGACCTCCGAGGGGTGCGGAATTGGGCCAATAGCCGTTTGACCTCCTCATCCGAGGTCTGCCGGAAATCCTCGTAGAACATGCCCACGGCCCAGAAGGGTTCGGGCGTGGCGACCACCTCCAACCGGTCCACGAGGGGCTCCAACCGTCGGATGGTGGACGGAGGGCCCACGGGGACGGCGAGGATGAGTTCCTTGATGGGGCGTTGGCGTAAGGCGCGTATGGCCGCCTCCAGGGTCCGGCCGGTGGCCACACCATCGTCCACCAGGATGACTCGTTTGCCCTCCAGGGGGAGGGGCGGTTGATCCCCCCGGTAGAGGGCGGCCCGGCGCCGGATCTCCTCCTGTTGGCGGGCCTGCTCCTGGGAGAGGTACGCCTCCGAGACGCCCAGCAGGCGGATCGTCTCCGGGTCCACGACTCGGGTGCCGTCCTCCGCGATGGCTCCGATGGCCAATTCGGGGTTGCCCGGTGCGCCCAGTTTACGGGTGATATAGACGTCCAGGGGTGCGTCCAGGGCCCGGGCAATTTCCGCGGCGACCACAACGCCTCCCCGGGGGACCCCCAGCACGATCACATCGGGATCGCCCTTCAAATCCATCAAGCGCTGTGCCAACACACGTCCGGCCTCTGCACGGTCGCGGAAGATCATCTTGTCCTCTCCCCTCCCATCCGGAGCAGCGCCTGGCGCGCACACAAGGTTGGCCATGGCTAACGATTGACGATTAACGATTAAAGGACTGGCGCGAGGACAAGGTCGCCCTACAGCGCCAACCTACTCTCCGAGTTACGCATCACGCATTACGCATCACGCATCACGTCATCACGCCAAGATTGGCTTGCAGTGCCGACTTTCTCATCGGTTGCGCAAATCTGGTTCATCCTCCCCAGGTGGGTTACAATGTCCCTGTGGAGGAGAACCATGATCACGACGACCCGGTTTCGTGTGCGCTATGCGGAAACCGATGCCATGGGCATCGTTCACCACAGCAGCTATATCGTCTGGTTCGAAGAAGGGCGCTCCAACCACATGCGGGTACTGGGGTTCCCCTACAGTCGGGTGGAGCGCATGGGCTATTACTTCACCGTCGTGGAGGTCCATGCCCGCTATCTGGTCCCGGCCCGTTACGACGAGGAGATCCTCGTCGAGACGTGGGTCTCGGAGCTCAAGAGCCGGGGACTCACCTTCAGCTACCGGGTACGCCGGGCCGACGATGGGACCCTCCTCGTCGAAGGGTACAGCCGCCACATCTGCATCACCCACGACGGCCGCCCCGCGCGCATCCCCTCCGAACTACGCGCTCTCCTCGCCCGGGGCGGATGACGGGGGCGATGCATCCTCCTCCGAGGAGGACTCCCCCTCGGGGCGGAGAAGCTCCCACGTGTCCACCCAGTGACGCTGGACGATGATCTCCCGGTCCCCCACCTTGAGGCAGGTGGCGGCCAAATCGACCCATTGGACCTTGCCCGTGAAGGACTCGCCCGTGCGCAGGTTCAGGCGAATGGGCACATCGTCCCGCATCGCGTCCTCCAGGGCGAAGGTCAAGCGGGCCCGTGACCACTCGTGCCGCCAGAGGACCTCCTCGGGGGGAACGCCGTAATACTCGGCCAGCTTGCGCAACGTGGCCTCATCCCCCACGGCCCGGTACCGCTGTTCTATCTGACGCATAAGCCCCGAAGGGATGCCCGTCTCCTCCTCGATGCTGAAGAAATCCTTCCCCCCGTGGAGCGCACGCAGAAACCGGAGATAATCCCCGCTGCTCATTGGACGCCTCCTTCGAGGGTGTACCAGGCGATGGCCAGCTTGTTCAACGTCGTCTCCGTCTCATCCGTTCGCACGGTAATGGAATAGGGGCCGAAGCCCACGATGGCGCCGACCACTTCCGAGCCGTCGAAGAGGTGGAAGCGCACGGGGAGGGCCTTCTCCTGAAGTTGGGTGAGATATTCCAGCTCGAACCGATCCACCCCTTCCGGCAGGTAAGCGCGCTTGCGGTTGTGAGCTCCTTCCTGTTTGGCCTGTTGTTTGCGTTCCCTCAAGATCTCCTGGAGCTGGAAGAGCAGGCGGGACGCCTCACGCCGCGTCAGCTGGTCCAGGGGTTTCCCCACCATCTGCTCGATCTCTTCCACCGTCTTCCCCACGGCCGGAGCTAACTGGCGTAGGTGGGCCAATTGGGTCTCACGGGCCGGGCTGGGCGGAGGAGGCACGCGTCGCGGGCGGGAACGCTGCGGCTTCCCGCGGCGTCCTCCCTTCCCCCGCTTCTGCTGACCTCGTGACCGTCCCGGATGGGATTTGCGCTGGGGCGGCGGGTCGGAAAGGGTCTTGATCTCCCATTCCTCGACGTAAAGGGCTTTCGCCAACCGCGGGAGGTCGGAATAAGGAATGGGTTCCTTCCCCTGCTCGTAGGCGAGCAACTTCTCCTGCGGAATTCCGGTACGAGCCGCCAGATCCTTCAACGACATTCCCTTGCGTTTGCGGATTTCCCACAAATTGTACATAACCCCTCCTCTATTGTTCCCGGTCGATCTGCGCCCTTGCACACGATCCGACCGTGAAGTGACACCTCAGTCAGCCCCGGACGCATCACGGGTATTCTGCTCGGTCTCCGTGTGGACCTGACGCAATGCCTGCTCCAGGCTTTCCGCGCTCACCGTACTCTCGTCCAACGGGGGCAGTTCGGACAGGTCGCGCAGGCCGAAATACTGCAAGAAGGTCATCGTCGTCCCGTACAACAGAGGACGGCCCACGCTCTCCTTCCGCCCCACGATCTCAATCAACCCCTTGTTCAAAAGGGAACGTAAGACGCCGTCGCTGTTCACACCGCGGATGGCCTCAATCTCCGCCCGGGTGATGGGTTGCCGGTAGGCGATGATGGCCAGGGTTTCCAGCGCGGCATGGCTCAACTTGCCGGACAAATCCAACCCGAGAAAGCGTTCCACATCCTCGGCCAAATCCGCGGCCGTCACCAGTTGGACCCGCGAACCCAACCGCTGGAGTTCGATGCCCCGCCCCTCCAGCAGCCGAGCCAGGGCATCGATCCCCGCCTTGACTTCCTCCTCGGAAAGGGAAAGGGCCCGGGCCAGCTCGGCATAGGTCACCGCAGCGGGGGCCACGAAGAGCAGGGCCTCCAACCGCCGGACCGTGGCATCCGTCCCGGCTTCCCCCTCCTGGGGAGGAACTTTTTCCTGTGTCACAGCGTCATCCATGATGAGTATCCCGAAAATTCACCTGGAACTCCATTTTACCGCAAAGGAGCACACTCATGAAGCGCTGGATTCTCTTTACCCTGATTCTCGTCCTCACCCTTTCGATGACGGGGTGTTCCAAGACCAAAGTCGACGTGCCCGACCGGGAGGTTCCCATCTCCCAGGAGGCGGCGGACCGCCTGGAGGAGAAGCTCACGCACCTGGATTTCTCCTCCGGTCAGGCCACGTTGACGGTCACCGAATCCGAGATCACCTCCTACATCAACCTGAAACTCCTCGATGAGGACATTCCCATCGAGCATCCCACCATCTGGTTCGAGAAGGGAAAGGTGTACGTCACCGGCAAACTGCGCAAGGACACCCTTCCCGTGGGAGGGGACGCCGCGCTCATCGTCGACCTGTCCGTGCAGGATGGCGACCTGCACATCCGTGTGGAGAAGGCCGTCATCGGAGGCATCCCCGTCCCCGGCAAAGTCCTGGACAAGCTCACCGACCTGGCCAACGAGTACGCCTCGGCCCAGATCGGGCCCTGGACCATCACCCAGCTGACGGTGGAGACGGGCAAGGCCACCGTCACGGTGCGCCGATAACGCGAATCCCCTCCGTCTCTCCGGGGTAAGGGGCGTGTTTGATGTGCACATCGACACGCCCCAAATGCAACCCCATGCGCTCCTCGACCACCTCCCGAATGACGCTGACGATCTCCTCCGTCTTCATAGGAATGTCCACATCCGGCGTCGTCTCCACCTCCACGGCCACGTGGACGGTGTTCCCCTTCCCTTTGACCCGGGGCGTGACGTTGATGACATCGGCCAGCTGGTCCAGGTGATACGCCAGGCGCAGGGCCACCGAGTCCACGAGGACCCGGGCCTTCTGCCCCTCACCCGTTGTCACCTCCACCGTGGCCGGCTTGCCGCGCCGCACCTCCAGGAGGAGCAAACTCCCCCAGAGGAGCACAAACACCACGCCCAGGACCAGTTGTCCCAGACGAAAGAGGAAGGGATTGGCGTAGTACATTTGGCTCAACTGATCCTGCACGGCTCCGCTCAACGTCTGAACGGTCCCCAAGAGCAGGAAGGGATTCCAGGCCGCGACCAGAGAGAGCAGGAGCAGGAGCAGGAGCAGAAGGATCACGACGATGCGATTGAACACGTTCATATAGGCGCCTCCTCATCCACATCCACGTGGGTGCCATTATACCGTAGATTGCGGAGGAGGGAAACAAATGGTGAGTAACGAGTAACGGATGGTGCAGGGAGACAACGA